>JALSHN010000335.1 GCA_026982215.1 Gammaproteobacteria bacterium | reverse complement strand
GCGGCGGGCGGGGATCTCGATCCGACGGCGCCCGGAGAGGTAGTGTCCGGTGAGGGAGTGGGGGTGGCGGATGATGTCTTCGGGGCTGCCCTGGGCGACCACTTCGCCGCCATGGACCCCGGCGCCGGGGCCGATGTCCACCACGTGGTCGGCGGTGCGGATGGCGTCTTCGTCGTGCTCCACCACGATCACCGTGTTGCCCAGGTCGCGCAGGTAGCGCAGGGTGTTCAGCAGCCGCTCGTTGTCGCGCTGGTGCAGGCCGATGGAGGGCTCGTCGAGCACGTACATCACCCCCACCAGCCCGGCACCGATCTGGCTGGCCAGGCGGATGCGCTGGGCCTCGCCGCCGGAGAGGGTGTCGGCCTGGCGGGCCAGGTCGAGGTAGTCCAGGCCGACGTTGACCAGGAATTTGAGCCGGTCGCGGATCTCTTTGAGGATCCGCTCGGCGATCTCGCCCCGGGCCCCGGGTAACTGGAGGTCGAGGAAGAATTCCAGGGCCCGGCCCACCGGCATCGCGGTGATCTCGGGGAGGTTGCGCCCGGCGACGAAGACGTGGCGGGCGGCGCGGTTGAGGCGGCTGCCGCCGCACTCGGGGCAGGGCTGGTGCCCCAGGTACTTGGCCAGTTCCTCGCGCACCGCCGGGGAGTCGGTCTCGCGGTAGCGGCGCTCCATGTTGGGGATCACCCCCTCGAAGGGCTGGCGACGGCAGACGGTGCGGCCGTCCTCGTTCTGGTAGCGGATCTCGATGGCCTCGTCCCCGGTGCCGTGGAGGATACGGTTCTGGATCTGTCGGGGCAGGTTTTGAAAAGGGGTGTCGATGTCGAAGCCGTCGTGCTCGGCCAGGGCCTGGAGCAGGCGGAAATAGTAGCGGTTGCGGCGGTCCCAGCTGCGGATGGCCCCGGCACGCAGGGAGAGTTCGGGGTGGCTGACCACCTTGGCAGGGTCGAAGAAGGTGCGCGAGCCCAGACCGTCGCAGGCGGGGCAGGCGCCATGGGGGTTGTTGAAGGAGAACAGCCGCGGCTCCAGCTCGGGCAGGCTGAAACCGCATTCGGGACAGGCGTAGCGGGCGGAGAATACCAGGGCCCGTTGGGGGTCGTCCATGGCGACCACCCGCACCAGGCCGGCCCCCAGGTGCAGCGCGGTCTCCAGGGATTCGGCCAGCCGCTGGCGCAGATCGGGGCGGATCTTGAAGCGGTCCACCACCGCCTCGATGGTGTGTTTGCGTTTCTTGTCCAGGCGCGGACTCTGGTCCAGCTCGACGATTTCGCCGTCCACCCGGGCGCGGATGAAGCCCTGGGCGCGCAGCTCGGTGAAGATCTGTTGATGCTCCCCCTTGCGGCCCTCCACCAGGGGGGCGAGCAGCATCCAGCGGCTGCCTTCGGCTTGGGCGAGGATGGCGTCCACCATCTGGCTCACCGTCTGGGCGGCGAGGGGGAGGTGGTGTTCCGGACAGCGGGGCTCGCCGGCACGGGCGAACAACAGCCGCAGGTAGTCGTAGATCTCGGTGATGGTGCCCACGGTGGAGCGGGGGTTGTGGGAGGTGGATTTCTGCTCGATGGCGATGGCCGGTGAGAGGCCTTCGATGTGGTCCACGTCCGGTTTTTCCATCACCGAGAGGAACTGGCGGGCATAGGCGGAGAGGGATTCCACGTAGCGCCGTTGGCCCTCGGCATAGATGGTGTCGAAGGCCAGTGAGCTCTTGCCCGATCCGGAGAGCCCGGTGATGACGATGAGGCGGTCGCGGGGGAGGGTCAGGTCGATGTTCTTGAGGTTGTGGGTTCGGGCCCCACGAATGTGGATGTGGTCCATGCGGATTCTTGGCGGCCGGGGAACCTGTTAATATAAAACCTTTCGCTTTAGTCAGGCAAAGACGATCTCTGCAGACTCCACGAGGTGAGCGACGGTTCCATGAGCGAGACGAAAATGAGCCCCCGCGAGCGGCGCGCGGCCACCGCGCTGTCGGGAATCTATGCCCTGCGCATGCTGGGGCTGTTCATGATTCTGCCTGTCTTTTCGCTCTATGCCCAGGTGTTGCCGGGGGCGACGCCGCTCATGGTGGGAGTGGCCATCGGTATCTACGGCCTGACTCAGGCCCTGTTGCAGATCCCCTTCGGGCTGGCCTCGGATCGCTTGGGGCGCAAGCCGGTGATCGTGGTGGGGCTGTTGCTGTTCGCTGCCGGCAGTGTGGTGGCAGCCCTGGCGGAGGACATCTGGTGGGTGGTCATCGGTCGTGCCTTGCAGGGGTCGGGGGCCATCGCCGCGGCGATCATGGCCTTGAACGCCGATCTCACCCGCGAGGAGAACCGCTTGAAGGCGATGGCGATGATCGGCATGAGCATCGGTTTCGCCTTCGCCGCCGCCCTGGTGCTGGGGCCGTTGCTGGACAATCTGGTGGGTTTGTCGGGCATTTTCTGGATCACCGCGGTGCTGGCCCTGGGGGCGGTGGCGGTGGTGATCTGGTGGGTGCCCAATCCGGTGGTGTCGCGGCGCCACCGCGATGCCGAACCGGTGCCGGAACAGTTCCGCGCCGTGGTGCGCAACCGTGAGCTGTTGCGTCTGGACGCCGGGATCTTCCTGCTGCATCTGGTGCTGACGGCCACTTTCGTCGCCGTGCCGCTGGCGTTGCGCGACGAGGCCGGCCTGGCCTCGGTGCATCATTGGTGGGTCTATCTGCCGGTGTTGCTCATCGGCATGGGGGCGATGGTGCCGTTCGTGATCCTGGCGGAGAAGCGCCGCAAGATGAAACAGGTGTTCGTCGGCGCGGTGGCGGCCTTGCTGCTGGCCGAGCTGGTCATGGCGCTGGGGCATGCCCATCTGGCCACCCTGGTGGGCGGGTTGATCGTCTATTTCGTCGCCTTCAACGTCCTGGAGGCCACGCTGCCGTCGCTGGTGGCCAAGACGGCGCCGCCGGACATGAAAGGCACCGCCATGGGGCTCTATTCCAGCGCCCAGTTCCTGGGGGCCTTCCTGGGCGGGGTGTTGGGGGGGGCGGTGCTGCAGTATTTCGGCCTCGGGGCGGTGTTCGTGTTCACCGCGGCCGTGCTGGCGCTGTGGCTGGTGATCGCCGCCACCATGGCCGCGCCGCGTTATCTCACCAGTCAGGTGTTGTCGGTGGGGGATGTGAGTGAGGCGGAGGCGGCCGATCTGGCCAGCCGGCTGGCGGCCATCCCCGGGGTGGCCGAGGCGGTGGTGATCCCCGAGGACGGGGTGGCCTATCTGAAGGTGGACACCCATACGCTCGATCAGGAGGCCCTGGAGCGGATGCGGCGCAAGCTGGCCTGGCGCCACGCCCCTCAGACCGCCGGTCAGTCGGGCTGATTCTCCCCGCGCTTGCTTGGGTTATGATGCCCGGGGGACTGCCCGCGGGCGGCGTGTCGTCCATGGCGGCGCATTCGACGATTCTTACCAGTTTTCAGGAGTTTGAACATGGCACGTGGCGTCAACAAGGTAATTCTCATCGGTAATCTCGGGCGCGATCCGGAGGTGCGTTACATGCCCAGCGGTCAGGCGGTGGCCAACGTCACCCTCGCCACCTCGGAGAGTTGGCGCGACAAGCAGACCGGCGAGACCCAGGAACGGACCGAGTGGCACAACGTGGTGTTCTTCGGCCGCCTGGCGGAGATCGCCGGTGAATATCTGCGCAAGGGGGCGCAGGTGTACGTGGAGGGCAGCCTGCGCACCCGCAAATGGCAGGACAAGGAAGGGCGGGATCGTTACACCACCGAGATCGTCGCCAACGAGATGCAGATGTTGGGTGGCCGCGGTGGGCAGGGGGTTGGCGATTTCGCGCCCCGCCCCGCCGAGGACGTGCAGCCGCCATCGGCCCGGCCTGCGCCGCAGGAGAGTCGCAAGTCACAGAATGCCGCGGCGGCTGGTGAGGAGTTCGAGGATTTCGACGACGACATCCCCTTTTGAGGGCGGGGCGGCTTGCCCGTCAGTCTTCGATGAGTTCGGCCAGGCGAGGGTGCCCGTAATGACGGGCCAGGTCGGCCGGGGTGTCGCCGAGGGTGTCGCGCAGCTTGCGGCGTGCGCCCACGCCGAGCAGCAGGCGGACGACGTCCTCGTGTCCCCCCTGGGCGGCGAGATGCAGCGGGGTGCGGCGCAGGAGGTTGGGGCGGTTCACCCGGGCTCCCACTTCCACCAGTAGCCGGACGATGTCGAGTCGTCCGCGGGCGGCGGCGAGGTGCAGGGGGGTGTTGCCGCTGTTGAGGGCCGGCGTGTCACTGGGGGCTCCGCGGGCAAGCAGCGCCTCCAGCAGCGCGCGTCGCCCCTCTCGGGCGCACAGGTGAGCCAGGGTGAGCCCCTGGCGGTCGGCGGCATCGAGGCGATCGGTGTAGGAAAGCAGTCGTTGTGCGAGTTGCTGGTGACCGGCGGCGATGGCATACCACAGGGCGATACGGCCTTGGGGATCGGCCAGGTCGGCCTCGGCCCCTCGTTCCAGCAAGGTCTTGGCGGCCTCCAGATGGCCGTGACGGGCGGTGATCATCAGCGCGGTGCGCCCCCGGTCGTCACGGTTGTCGGGGTTGGCGCCTTGCTCCAGCAAGTGGGCGATGACCTCGGCGAAGCCGTATCGCGCCGCCCGTTGGAGGGGGGTCTGGCGGTCTCGGGCCTGCGGGTCCACCGGGGCCCCGCGTTGCACCAGCCACTGCACCATGCGTGTCCGGCCCTCCCAGGCGGCCCAGTGCAGTGGAGTATTGCCGCCCAGATCGCGGGCCCCGATGGGGGCACCGGCATCGAGCAGCAGGGCGGCGCTGCGGCGATGGCCGTACATGGCGGCGTAATGCAGGGCGGTGCGCCCCTCTTCGTCGCGTTCTTTGGGATCGGCGCCGCGGCGCAGCAGACGCCGGACCTCGTCGCTCTTGCCGCTGGCGGCGGCACGCAGCAGCGGGGGCCAGGTCTGAAAAGGGGCGGCGTTTCCTTCCACGGCTGGGCGCAGCGGTTCAGCGCCGGTGCCGGCGGTGATGCAGAGCAGAAGGAACGTCAGGATCAGGGGCATGGGCGCCGCGGCTCGAGGCAATGTGCTCAAATGGTACTGGAAGCGGAGAGGGGGGGAAACGCACGGTGATCGCTCCGTGGAGGTCTCCCTCGGAATGAGCGCGTATCCCGCCGCGGGTGTGTTGCGGGAACCCGGTCGGGGCAGGGAGGTCCCACCGTTTCGGTTCAAGTCTCTGCCGGGGGCGCCGATGGGGTGTCGTCCCCCGTTGTGGACCGTCGATTAAGGGATGGGGTCTTGAAGATCAAAGGGCGATGGCGTGCGGCGTTCTCCATCGGTTTGATGGGATGGTGGCTGTGGGGCGCGCCGCTGTATGCCGATGACCTGGAAGACGCCCAGGCGGCCTTCGCCGCCGGGGACTACCAGGAGGCCTTGTTGTTGCTACGGCCGTTGTTGTTGGAAGGCGATCCGACGGCCGAATACCTCTATGGCCGCATGTTGGAGCAGGGGGCCGGTGTGCCGCGTGATCTGGATCAGGCGGTGGCCCATTATCGTCGTGCCGCCGCCGCGGGCAACCTCCAGGCCAGACAGCGTTTGGAGGTCCTCTCCATACGTGAGGGGGACGCGGCCATGGCCGAGGGGGATTCGGTGGCGGTGGATTGGTTCCGTGAGGCGGCCGAAAGCGGTGATCCCAACGCCCAATTCAATTACGCCCATGCCTTGGAGATCGGATGGGGAACCCGGCGGGATGAGGCCGAGGCACGCCGCTGGTTCCTGCGTGCCGCCGAGGCGGACCACGACGGAGCGCAGCTGCGTCTCGGCCTGATGATGGCGGTGGGTGCCGGTGGGCCGAGGGCTGAGGCCGAAGGCGTTCGCTGGATCCGGCGGGCGGCCCGTAACGGCAATCCGCTGGCCGAGGCGCTGGTGCAGGATCTTCTGGATGGGGAAGGGCCGGTGGACGACCGCCTCGCCGAGTTGTTGGCCCGTCTGCGTCCGGTCGTGTGGGAGGGCGAGGAGGCCGCCCTGGAGCGTCTAGAGATGCTGCTGTTGGCCCGGGAAGGGGCCGGGAACACGCCGCCGGCCGGTATCGAGGAACGACCGTCCACTGAGACCGCCGTCGCTGGAGGAGGCACGGCGCCAGCGCCAGCGGCGCCCTCGGTCACCTTGCCGGACACTGTTTTTCGCCTGGTGGTGTCGGACCCCGGGCATCTGCGCGACGTGATCGCCGCCTATCGGCGCGCCGCTCAGGCCGGCGTGATGGAGGCCCAGTTCGCCCTGGCGGTGCTCCATTTACAGGGACGGGGGGTACCGAGGGATCAGGAACGCGGGCTGGAATGGATGCGCCGTGCCGCGGAGCAGGGGTATTTCCCGGCGCAGAGCTATTTGCGCCTTGTCGATGGGGATTTCGGTTCCGTGCCGTTGCGGGGCAGCATCGTGTTGGATTGGGCCAAGGAACGGGCCTTGCAGTGGGACCCTCAGGCCTTTTATCTCCTGGGGCGGGTGTTCGAGACGGGGCGTGGCGTGGTGCCTGATCCCACCGAGGCACGGCGCTGGTTCCAGATGGCCGAGCTGGTGGGCGGTGGTTCGGTGCGCGGTGCTTCCGAGGCCGCCCCGGCGGGCGGGGGCGCCTCTGGCGGGGTTGCGAAGGGGATTTCTTTGCGGGATGGCTGGATGTTGGCGACGATTCTCTTTGTAGCGGGCGTGTTGCTGTTGGCCTGGTGGCTCTATCGCCGCCGTACCACGCGTCTGCAGCGTCCCCCGGGCGAGACCGGCACGGAGAGCGCTGGCCGCGGCCGTACCTTGGCGCGTCGACGCCCCCCCGCGGTGGTGGACGATGAGGATTTGAATTTCGCGCGTGAGTTGTGGCGCCGGCCGGAGCGTGGTGAGGTGATCGATGTCGCTTCGGCTGCGCCGCCACCGCGGGAACAGCCGGCTCCAGGGGCGCCACCTTCGCCCCCCGTCATGCCCGACCCCAAGCTGGCGGCCCGCCGCCCCGCTCGTCCCTCGCCACCCCCCTCCCTGCGGCAAGAGGTGGCGGAGGAGGATGGGGCCTCGTCAGCGAAGCCCCAGGCCGCTCCGTCGCCTCCGCCTCCGCCGGCTTCCGAACCGAGCGGGGGCCATCGTCGGCAGGAGGACAATGTCATTCGCCTGCCCAGCGATGCCTTGATCCCCCTTTCCACCGCGGACATCGAAGCGCAGAAGATCGCCCGTGAACGGCGGATGCGCCGGCGGGTGGATGCCGATACCTTGTTGCAGGAGTTGCGGCCGCCACAGAAACCCCACAGCGACGAGGGGAGGCGCTCCGACCCCAGTGGAGAGCGGGAGCCGGAGGCGGGGGAGGCCGCCGACCGGCGTGATCTGGCGGAGGTGCAATTCAATATCGGTTTGATGTTCGCCAATGGCGATGGTGTGCCGCGTAATCCCGCCCTGGCCGCCAAATGGTTCGAGAAAGCGGCCAATCAGGGGCATGCCGATGCCCAGTTCCGTCTCGGGGGGTTGTATCTCACCGGCGAGCTGGGAGAGAAGGATTTGCTTCAGGCCAAGGTCTGGCTGCAGCGGGCGGCGGAGAGTGGTCATCCCCGTGCCCGGGAATTGCTGGACAAGATCCATGACCGGCGCAACAGCGGCGGTGCCGCCTGATTTCACCGCATGGTCACGGCATACCGTATTTGGTTTCCACCTGCACTGCCTCGATGCGTTTCACCTGGGACTCGAGCAGTAATTGCAGCCGCCCCACTTGGGCGAGGGTGGCGCGGCAGGCCCCGTGGCCGATGCAATGGCTGGGATCGATGAGGCGTGCCCGATCGTCCACCAGTCCCAGGACGGCGCCCTCCGGACAGGCCTGGCTGCAGGTGCCGCAACCGATGCACACCTGGGGGTCGATGTAGGGGGGTGTGCTCGGTTCCTTGAAGCCAGCCCGCCGTGACCTTTCATAGGCTACCCGCGCGGCGGCCTCACGCGCCGATTGGCGTTTGAGGAAGGCGAAAGCGAACAGGGCCATGGGACCGCCGTAGGCCAGCAGGGTGACCCGATCGTCGCTGAGGGTCCACCACGGGCTGTAGACGATGTCGAAATCATGGGGGGCTGCCGAGCCGACAGAGGGGGAAGAATGGGGACGATAAAACGCAGTGATTAACGCAGAATTAATCCGCCCGGCCTAGTTTGACGAGCGGGCCGTGGAGATGCCGTTGAGCCGCCCGGAAAACGAGCTGGAACAAAATGACCGCCGGCGGCCTCAAGGCCGGACGGTGTGGGTCGATGGACAGCATGCAGCCCTCATCAGCCGACCAGTCAAGGACATCCAGTGAGTGAATCAGTGCCACAGACCTCGGCCGGAACCCCTCCCGAGGAGGTGATCGTCCGCCGTGGGCGGGCGCGCTTCCTCGCGGGCAACCACGGTTTGCTGCTTGCTTTCCTCGGTTTCGTCGGCACCGTGCCCACCCTTTGGGTCTCGTGGCGCCCCGGGTATTTGCAGCATCGGGAAGATCTGCGGTACAACCTCGGGCTCGCCGGAGGACTTGGGCTGTTGTCCCAATTTCTCTACAGCTTGCGCAAACACCATCCCCGTCTGCGTCCCCTGGGAAATCTCAAGGTGTGGTTCGATGCCCATGTGGCCATGGGGTTGCTGGCGCCGTTGGTGATCGTGATCCACAGCCGTTTCGACATCCACTTCATCAATGGCGGGGTCGCCTTTTTCGCCATGATGCTGGTGGTGCTCGGCGGTTTCATGGGCCGATTTCTCCTGGCCAAGGTGAATTTCGACTTCGTCGGCGAGCGGATCCGCCTCAAACAGCTCCATCGGGCCCTGGAGAGCCAGGTATTGCAGGCCGAGCCCGAGCTGGCGCCGCGCATTGCCCAGTTGCTGCAAGGCTTCATGCTCGAGGCCTTCTCCCCGGCTACCGTGGGCGAGGCGTTGCGCACCCTGGTGCGGTTGGAATGGCAGCGACGGCGGTTGTGTCGCGAGATCACCGAAATGGGCCGCCCCCTGCCCGATGGGGGGGACCCGGCGCTGGCATTGGAGGCCCCCTTCCTGGACGGGGTGTTGCAACCGGCCCAACGCTTGCTCGTGAAACGTTATCTGGAGGCCGTGGTCCGCCTCGCCCGCTACCATGCCTATCGGCGCCTGTTCGCCGGTTGGTGTATGGCACACGTCCCGGTGGTCCCTCTACTGCTCGCCGCCGGATTGGCCCACGTGCTCGCGGTGCACATGTATTGATTCCGTTCATGCTTCGGTTGCTGGTGTCACTGTGTCTCGCCGCCCCCGCCTGGGCGCTCAACGCGGCCACGCCCTTCGAGCGTCTGGTGATGCCTGGGGAGCTGGTGCGGGCCCACGCCAAATGGGAGAACGACTGCGGCCAGTGCCATGTCCGCTTCAAGAAGGGCGGTCAGAGTGACAAATGCCGTGCCTGCCATCGCAAGATCGACGCCGATCTACGGGCAGGGGAGGGATTCCATGGCCGAACCCCGGCCGCTCGTGAACAGGAATGCCGCCATTGTCACAGCGATCATCAAGGACGGGATGCCCGCATCGTTTTGTTCGATGCCGACACCTTCGACCATGCCCGCAGTGACTTCCCCCTGGAAGGGGTGCATCGAGCGCTGCCCTGCGGTGAATGCCATCGTCAGGGCGAGTCCTATCGCGAGGCCCCCCGCCGCTGCGACCGATGTCACCAGGACGACGATTGGCACATGGGACGGCTCGGCGACTGTGCCGCCTGTCACACCGCCGCCGGCTGGGGGGCCTGGCGCTTCGACCATGCCCGCACCGATTTCTCCCTGCGGGGCGCCCATGCCGCCACCGCCTGCGAGCGCTGCCATGCCAACGCGCGCTATGGCGACACCCCCACCGACTGCATTGCCTGCCATCGCCTCGACGACGTTCACCGCGGCGCCAATGGTGCGCGGTGCCAGGACTGCCACCACGAGACGCAATGGCCGCGCCCGCTGTTCGACCACGACAAAGACACCGACTACCCACTGGAAGGCCGCCATCACAGGGTGCCTTGCCGTCAGTGTCATGGGGATGACGTCCAGGCGGAATTGGCGCGTGACTGTCAGGCCTGCCATCGGGAGGACGACGCCCACAACGGCCTGTTCGGTGAGCGCTGTGGCGCGTGCCATCTCCCCAAGTCCTGGTTGCGTACGGTGTTCGACCACCAGCGTGACACCGATTACCCCTTGGAGGGGCGTCACCGGCGCCTGGCCTGCGAGACCTGCCACCGGGGGCCGCTGGACGCCGAACTGCCGCGGGCATGTTTCGCATGTCACCAAGAGGACGACCGTCATGGCGGCCAGCAGGGCCGGGAATGCCAGCAGTGCCACCGTCCCGATGGTTGGTTGCGGCCGGTGCGTTTCGACCACGACCTCACGGCCTTCCCCCTGCTCGGGCTGCATCGGGCGGTACCCTGTGAGGCCTGCCACCTCAGCGCCGAATTCAAGGATGCCCCCCGAAAGTGCGCCACCTGCCACGGTGCCGACGATGCCCGCATCCACGACGGACGTCTGGGCCAGGACTGCGCCCGTTGCCACAATGCCAACGATTGGGCCGCTTGGCGCTTCGATCACGACCGCGAGACCGACTACCCGCTCACCGGCGGCCACCGCGACCTGGACTGCCATGCCTGTCACGACCAGGCGGTGGAAGACGAGATCCACCTCTCCCAGGAATGCATCGCTTGCCACGAAGATGACGACGCCCACGGCGGCGCCTTCGGTTCCCGTTGTGACCGCTGCCACGTCACCCGCGGCTGGAACGAGGTCGAGACACGATGAGCGCCGTACTGCGTTTGCCCTTGCTGAGCCTGCTGTTGACGGTGTGTATGGGGTTGGGATGGAGCACCGCCGCAGCGGCCGAGACCCTCAGAGGGGTGGAACAACGGGCCGAGGGGGACGATCTGCTGCTGGTCGTCACCCTGGAGCGTCCCTTCAGTATCAAACGCCATTTTCCGCGGCGTCGCGGCCGTATCCTGCAACTCCAGATCGTTCCTGAGGACGGCTCCCCCCCCAAGACCCGCGAGCGTCTCCGGCCCGATCGGTCCGGCCCGCTGGTGGAGGTGATCTACGAAGGCAATGTCCGCGGCGGCCCCTTCCTGGTGCTGCGTTTCGCCGCCAACCTCAGCTTCGAGGTGCTCGGCGAGGGTGGCCCGGCGCGGCGTGAACTGCGGATCCGTCTGCTGGAGACCCGCTTGCCCGAGGAGACGGAGACCCCCGCCACCGCAACGGCGGAGCCGACCGTGACCGACCGCGCCGAAGCGCTCTACCGCCAAGCGAGGGCCGCCCTCACTCAGGGCGAGAATGCGCGTGCCGTGCTGCTGTTCACCGAACTGCTGGCACTGGAAGCCAACCCCTTCAGTCGGGAGGCGCTGGAATACCTCGGCCTGGCGCGGGAGCGCAACGGCCAGGCGGAGATGGCCCGTGAGATCTACCGGCGCTATTTGCAACGTTATCCGGAAAGTCCCCGCGCCGAGACCGTACGCCAGCGACTGTTCGCCCTCGAGACCCGCCTCGGTGGCCGGGCGAGCCCGCGCCGATTGCGTAACGCCCGGTCCCAAGCGGCCTCGCCAGCGCGTCGGGACCACTTCGGCCGCGTCTACCAACTGCTCTACAACGCCTACATCGAGCCTGAATCCGGCCAGGCCGAACAGGCCCGCCGGCTCTCCCTCACCTATCTCGATTTCAGCGCCCGCCGCCGCAGCCGCGCCAGTCAATGGCGCAGCGTCTTCAGTGGCAGTTATGAATACGATTTCCTCGCCGCCGACGTTCCTCCCGGTGAATTCCGCCTGCGCGCCGCCTACCTGGACTACCA
>JALSHN010000334.1 GCA_026982215.1 Gammaproteobacteria bacterium | reverse complement strand
GCGAGGCGTTGGCGGTGTTCCCGCGCCAGTTCCAGGCCCAGGGTCAGCAGTTCACTGGGGCCGGCCTGGAGGCGGCGGAGGAGGCGGGCCGAGGGAGTGAGTTCGGGGTCGGCCAGCTTGGCGATTTGCTCGTCCAGGGTGCGCTGATAGTGGGGCTGGGGGCGCTGGCGGTCCAGGGCCTCGGCCAGCGGGCGCATGGCCTCCAGGGTCTCCAGGCCCCATTGCCGCAGCTCGATCTCGCCGTCGCGGTGACGCAGGCGCAGCCCGGGGGCACGGCCGCGGTGGGCCACGGCGTTGAGGTTGTGGTCGATGGCCTCGGCCTCGTCGCCCTCGATGGGGGGGCTGGGTTCGAGCAGACAATGGAGCATGAGCAGGCGCAGGAAGTGCAGGGCCTCGCTGGTGACGCCCAGGGGGGCCTCGGGATCCAGATCCAGGGCACGCAGCTCGATGTATTCCACGCCCCGCCGGGCCAGGGCCACCAGTGGCATCTCCAGGGGGTGGGCCAGGCGGGGTTTGGGGCGCACGCTGGCGTAGTACTCGTTTTCGATCTGGAGGATGTGGTCGTTGAGTTGGAGGAATTCCTCGCCCCGGCGCACCCCCAGGGCGCTGTAGTGGGGGCAGGGGGTGGAGACGGCCCGGGCCAGGGTGCGGATGTAGCCCGCCAGATCGTTGTAGACGGCCTTGAAACCGGTCTCGCACTCCTGACGGTTCTGGTAGCCGATGTCGCCCAGGCGCAATGAGGTGGCATGGGGTTCGGCCAGGGTGTGGGGGGCGATGGGGCGGAGACGGGCATCCACGGCGGCATCGGTGAAGCTGTCGCATACCGCCGGTGAGGCACCGAACAGGTAGGGGATCAGCCAGCCCAGCCGTTGCAGGTTGCGCAGTTGCGCCAGGTAGCGCTCGGAGCGGTAACGGGGCAGGGGGGCTTCGGCCTCGTCCCAGCGGTGCAGCGCCCGCCAGAAGTCGTCGTCCATGGAGAAGTTGACGTGGATGCCGGCGATGATCTGCATCTTACGCCCGTAGCGCAGTCCCAGCCCGTGGCGATAGACGGTCTTCATCCGCCCCAGATTGGAGTCGCCGTAACGGGCCAAGGGGATGGCGGACTCGTCCTCAGGACAGCAGGGCATGCTGTAGGGCCAGAGGTAGTCCCCGTCCAGGCGTTGGTGGACGAAGCGGTGCAGGTACTCCAGGAACTCGATCACTGCGGCCTCGTCGCCAAGGGGGGGGGTGATGAGTTCCAGCAGCGGTTCGGCGTAATCGGTGGTGATGTAGGGGTGGGTGAGGGGCGCGCCGAGGCTCGGAGGGTGGGGTGGGTCGGCCAACCGGCCTTCTTCGGTGATGCGCAGGGCCTCGCGCTCCACCCCCAGTCGCCCACGGTGGAGCAGGGCGTTGTGACGATCGAACAGGGCGGCGTAGGGTCGGGAGGTCACGATCCAGTGGGCTCCGGGGAAACCGCGCATTCTGGCACATCGTCGCGCAGGCACCAATGGGGCTGGCCCTGGGCGGCGAGGAAGTCCTCGGCCTGTGGGCCGTGGAGCATGGCGAGGGTGGCCAGCAGGCCGGCCTCGAGGCAGGTGGCGGCGTGAACGGTCACGGATCGGGGGGCGCCGTGGATGGGGGAGCCGCTGCGGGGGTCGAGGAGGTGACTGTAGCGGCGGCCATCATGGATGAAGGCACGCACCCCGTCGCCGCTGGTGGCCAGGGCGCCCCGCACCAGGGGCAGGACGGCGCGCTCACGCCCGGGATGGTCGGGGTCGGCCAGTCTCACCGGCCAGGCGCCTGGTGGCGGCGGGGCATTGGCCACCAGGTCGCCCCCCAGCTCCACCAGGGCGGGGGCGGGGAGGCAGGCCAGGGCACGGTCGGCGGCGTACTCCTTGCCCAGCCCGCCCAGGTCCAGCCGCATCCCCGGCCGCAGGCGCAGCCTGGGGGGGCGCCAATCCACCTTGTCCCACCCCACCCGGGGCAGGAGTTCGGCGATGGCCTCGGGGGAAGGGGGCTGTTGCTGGCCCTGGATAGGCCAAGCCTGGTTGAGCAGGCCGGCGGTGATGTCGAAGCGGCCCTCGGAGAGGCGGTGGGCGGTGGCGGCGAGCTCCAGCAGGGCCGCGGTCTCTTCGTCCACCTCGACCGTCTCGCCGGCCCGGCGGTTGATATGGCCGATGACGCTGTCGTCGCGGTAACGGCTGAATTTGGCCTCGATGCGCTGGATCTCGGCCACTGCGGCTTGCAGCCGTTGCCGGGCCAGATGGAGATCGGGGTGATGGAGATGGAGCCGACAGGGGCCGCCCAGGGCATGGAAGTGGGCCGAGTGGTCGCTCCCCCGGTGTTGAATCACCGGTTCACAAGGGGTGGGCGAGGCGGTCGTGCTCATCGGCGGCGGTGATCTCCACCTCGAGGAAGTCGCCGGGGGCGGCCCGGGCCTCTTCCACCACGATGACCCCGTCGATCTCCGGGGCCTCGGCGGCGCTGCGGGCCAGCAGACGGCCGTCTTCCAGGACCTCGTCCACCAGCACGGTGAGGCGTCGGCCGAGGCTCTCGGCCAGTTTTTCCCGCGAGATGCTTTCTTGCAGTGCCATCAGCCGTTGCAGCCGTTCCTGCTGCACCGCCTCGGGGACGGCGCCGGGGAGAGCATTGGCCGCGGCGCCGTCCACCGGGGAGTAGGTGAAGGCCCCCACCCGGTCGAGTCGGGCCTCCCTGAGGAAGTCCAGGAGCGTCTCGAAGTCCGCTTCGCTCTCGCCGGGGAAGCCGACGATGAAGGTGCTGCGCAGGGTGAGGCCGGGCACGCGCCGGCGCCATTCCTCGATCCGCCGCAGCATGTTTTCCTGCTTGGCGGGGCGGCGCATGGCCTTGAGGATGGCGGGGCTGGCGTGTTGCAGGGGGATGTCCAGGTAGGGCAACACCCATCCCTCGGCCATCAGCTCCACCAGGCGATCCAGGTGGGGATAGGGGTAGAGGTAGTGCAGCCGCACCCACACCCCCAACCGCCCCAGTTCCTCGGCCAGGACCTCGATGCGGCTCTTGAGCGGCCGCCCGCCCCAGAAGGCGGTGCGGTAGCGCAGATCGGCGCCGTAGGCGGCGGTATCCTGGGCCACCACCAGTAGCTCCTTCACTCCCGCCGAGACCAGCGCCTGGGCCTCGTCGAGGACCTCGCCGATGGGGCGGCTCACCAGCGGGCCGCGCATGGAGGGGATGATGCAGAAGGTGCAGGATTGGTTGCAGCCCTCGGCGATCTTGAGATAGGCGTAATGGCGGGGAGTGAGCTTGAGCCCGCCGGGGGGCAGCAGGCTCTCGAAGGGGTCGTGGGGCGGGGGCAGGGCGGCATGGACGGCGGCGAGCACCTCGTCCACCGCCTCCGGCCCGGTGACCGCCATCACCTTGGGGTGAACCTCGCGGATGAGTTCCGCTTTGGCCCCCAGACAGCCGGTGACGATCACCCGGCCGTTCTCCTCCAGGGCCTCGCCGATGGCCTCCAATGATTCCTCCACTGCGGCGTCGATGAAGCCGCAGGTATTGACGATCACCAGATCGGCCTGTTGGTAGTCACCGACCATGGTATAGCCCTCGGCGCGCAGCCGGCTGAGGATGCGTTCGGAGTCCACGGTGGCCTTGGGGCAGCCCAGGGAGATGAAACCGATGGCGGGGGACATGGCTGAACGGGGTAGTGCCTGGGAAAAAGAATCCATTATACACTCCCGGCGCCCCCGAGCCGGGGGGTTACATCCAAGTTGGAGAGGGAGTGAAACTGTGCAAAGAAAAACCATGCGTACCATCAATGGCATTGCCCTGGCCCTGTGCCTCGCCCCTTGGGTGGCTCAGGCCGAACCCGGCTGGAAGGGGGAGGCCGAGGTGGGCTTCGTGTCCACCGGCGGCAATTCCGAGACCACCACCTTGAACCTCAAGGCCAAGGTCACCCAGGAGATCAATGGCTGGCAGAACAAGGCCAAGGCCGAGGTGCTGAACGCCTCCAACCAGGGAGCCACCTCCGCCGAGCGCTACGCCGCCCAATTCCAGACCCGTCGGGAACTGAGTGACAAGAGCTACGTCTATGCCCTCATCGACGGCGTGCACGACCGCTTCAGTGGCATTCCCTACCTGCTCAGCGAGTCGGTGGGTTATGGTCGCAAGCTCTACGGCGGCGAGCGCTTCGACCTGGGCGGGGAGATCGGCCTCGGTGCCCGGCAAAGCAAGGAGCGCGGCCAGGATGTGGCCAACGACGCCGTGTTGCGCCTTGGTGCCAATGCCACCTATGCCCTGAGTGACACCGCCAAACTTACCGAGGAGCTCTCGGTGGAGGCCGGCCAGGACAACACCATCAGCAAATCGGTGACTGCACTCTCCGCCCAGGTGATGAACGATCTGGCAATGAAACTGAGCTTCACCATCCAGAACATCGCCACCGTGCCCGCCGGCAGCAAGAACACCGACTATGAAACTGCGGTGACCTTGGTGTACAGCTTCTGAATGCCGGCTCGCCGGATCTGGAAACGGGTCGCGATCGCGGCCCGTTTTCATTTGGGGAGGTGGTTTTGTCGTCAGGGGCGGGGTCGTTATAGTGACGGCCGGGATCCAAGACTATCCGCCCCTGGGAGACCGCTCATGGCGAGCCCCCCATTCAACCCTCTCAAACTGACGGCGCCGGCAACGGAGCGGGTGCATCCCCGGCTGCGCCTGTTCCATGCCATGGACCGCTCGGCCTCGGCACCGCTGCTGTGGATCTGTGGGCCGGCCGGGGCCGGTAAAACCAGCTTGGCGGTCAGTTACCTTCAGGCCCGGGGTATTGAGCCGTTGTGGTATCGCCTGGATGAGGCCGATTCCGATCTCGCCCCGTTTTTCCACGGCCTCGGCGAGGGGCTCACACGACGCAACGGTGACCGCCGGCGTCGGTTGCCTGCGCTGACTCCCGAATATCAGGCCGCCCCTGGGGCCTTCGCGCGACGGTTCTTCGCTCGTCTCTTCGCCGCCTTGGAGAGCCCGGCGGTGTTGGTGCTGGATGATATGGAGACCTTGCATGACGATGGCCGTTTTCACCAGACCCTGCGCCAGGGCCTGGAGGCGACCCCCGCCGATTGCCGGGTGATAGTGCTCAGCCGTTGCGAACCGCCACCGGCCTACGCCGCTCTCCAGGCCGAGGGGCGGTTGGCCTGCCTGGATTGGCATCAGCTGCGCCTGACCGCGGACGAGGCCCGGGCCATTGCTCGGCGTCTCGCGGGAACACGGTTCTCCGAAGAGGACGTGGCCCATTGGCAGGGGCGGGCGGATGGTTGGGTCACCGGCTTGATCCTGCAATTGGGGCGGGTGGTCGGGGAGGGTCCCGTCCTCTCCCCTTTACCGGCCGACGGAACGGACCCCGAGCGCCAGTTCGCCACCTATTTCGTCAACGAGGTTTTCCAACACCTGCCTGCCGAGACCCGGTGGCTGTTGTTGACCACCGCTTGGTTGCCCGTGGTGGAGCCGGAGCAGGCGGCACGTCTCAGCGGGATCGACGACAGCGGCCGGCGGTTGGAATGGCTGGCTGAACGGCAGATGTTCGTCACCCGTCTGGCGGGAGGGCGGGTGGCCTACAGCTATCACCCCTTGTTGCAGGCCTTTCTCCAGGGACAGGCCGAGAGGGTGTTGGCCGCAGAGGTGGTGGTACTCAAGGGGCGCAGCGCCCACTGGCTCGCCGAGGTCGGCGACGGGAGGCAGCAGTGCGGCTGTTCGGCGAGATCGGCCATTGGTCGGCGCTGGAGGCATTGGTCCGCCGCAGCGCCTCGGAGCTGCTGATGCAGGGGCGCCACCACGTGTTGGCGCGTTGGCTGGCTGTTCTGCCGGCCTCTCGGTTGGCAGGGGATCCCTGACTGATCCACTGGCAGGCCGCAGCCCGCCTGCCCACCGATCCTGTGGTGGCCATGGTGGGATTTCGCAGGGCGCTCGAGGCCTTCGAGGCCGCCGAGGAGCCTGCCGGGCTCTACCTCGCCTGGCTGGGGCTCATGGACGGGATCATGTATCGCAACGACACCTTGGCCGAGGTGCCTCATTGGCTGGCCGAGCTGAAACGTCTGCAGGCACGATTCGGTCCTCCCGGCGATCCTGCCCTGGCCGGCCGGGTGGCCTTCACTGCCTTCAACATGGGGTTTACCGCCTGCCCGGATAGCCGCGGCATCCACGATTGGCATCAGAGCGCGGAACGCCTGCGCCAGGGGCTGCCCGCCATCTTGGACCCCACTGGCCGTTGCCTGGCCGCTTCCTGTCTGGCGATGTTCTTCACCTGGCACCCTCGACCCTCCCGGTTGACGCTGCTGGCCGAGGCGCTGCAGCCGCTGATCGACGACGAGGCGGTCGCCCCCCTGGCCCGGGTCATCGCCAGCCCGGTGGAGATCACCCGCCGCTGGAACGACAACGACCGGGACGGCACCCTGGAATTCATCGACCAGGCCTTGGCGTTGGCGGAACGGCACGGCATCCTGGTGGGGAATCTGTGGTTGCTGTCAGCCGCCATCATCTATTGCCTCACCCAACAGGACCATGAGCGGGGCGAGGTATTGCTGAGGCGCTACCGGAGCCATATCCGCCCCGCCAACCGCCATGAGCAGGTCCACTATCACTATCTGGCCGCTTGGTCGGCCTGGCTCCAGGGGGAGCTGCTCCTTGCGCGAGAACACATCGACCGCGCCTGTGCCGACATCGGCGAGCTTCACAGCCCTCACTGAATTGTTGGCCCACAGCGCCCGGGCCTATCTACTTATCGAAGCGGGCTGTTATCGCGAGGCCGAGGCGGTCATCGCCCGTAGCCGTACCTTCCGCCCGCCGTGCTTTGATCACCACCTTGCAACGCCTGCGGCGCCTCTTGGGGGATACCGACGCGGTGGCCTTCGAGAATGGGCGGCTCAGCCTCCATCACGAGCTGTGGGTGGATGCCCAGGCAGTGGAGGCTGGTCTGCACGGGGACGATCCCCGGTTGCTCGAACGCGCCCTGGGGCTCTATCATGGCCCCTTCCTCGTCGAGGAAGGCGAGGCATCCTGGTTGCTCGCTCCCCGCGACCGGCTGCATGATGCCGTTCTTCAGGGTTACCAGTGTCTGGGCGCGCAGTGGCGCTCCCAGGGCCGCTGGGAGGCGTTGATCACGCTTTATCACCGTGCCCTCGCCGTGGACGACCTCCACGAACCCTTCTACCGCGAGCCGATACGGGCCCATGCCCGGCTGGGACGGACCACCGAGGCATTGCGGCTCTACCACCGCTGCCGGCGCCGGTTCCAGGCGGAGCTGGGCGTCTCCCCCTCACCGGCCACCCAGGCGTTGTTGGCCGAACTGCTCTCCTGAGGTCATCGCTCCTATCACAGCGACGGCGTGTTACCGCCGTGTTACCTCCTCCGCCGTACCCTCGCTCATCCATCGGTGCCCCCGCTCGCCGGGGGCGAACGACAGCGACATTCAGGGAGGGAGAGACGATGGGTAAACGATGGCTGGTGCTGGCCCTGGGCCTAGGTGCCTGTGGCCTGGGGATCCCCGGGGATGACGATCCGGGGGGGGGCGATGGAGCGCTGCCAACGAATCAGGGCTCGGGAGGCGGCTCAGGCTCGATGGACAGCGACGGCCGGACCGATTTCATCGGCTTCGCCCGCGACGGGGTGGTCTACCCGCTCGCCCCGCGATTGGGAGGCTTTCAGTGAAACAACGGCCCCCGGCCTGAGCCGGGGGCGTTTTCCAGAAAGGATCAACGGATCTCATAGACGGTGGTCGTCCCGCTGACCTCGTTGGAGACGATCAACAGCGGCTTGCCGCTGGGGCTGTCCTCGGCGCTAACAAAGCTCATGCCCTCGGGAGCAACATCGCCGGCGGCCTCCAGCGTGGGGTCCTTGGTGAAATCGCGGTTGTTGATGTACTGCACGAACTGCGGCGAGCGCGGCGCGGTGACGTCGTACACCAGGATACCGGACACCCGTTCCAGGCCGATGAAGGCATAACGACGACCGTTGACCATTCCCACGGCCAATGCCTCCGGCTCGGCACCCTTGGCCGCGGAGCGGTCGTTCTTCTTGCTGGTGGGCGCCTTGGAGTTGTTGGCATTGAAGTCCTGCCCCAGCCGCCCGGCGGTGATGCGGGCGATATCGTCGCCGCTGTCGAAGAGCAGGTTGCCGGCATCGTCACGCACCGAGAAGGACCGCGCGCCGTAGGAGTACAGAGTCTCCAGCACGCCGTTGCGCGTACCCTGCACGCTGGTGATCTTGAGCCGGCCTAGGGCCTCCTCGGCCTGATCGGCGGCCAGTTCGGCACTGAGCACATACCCGTTGGCCACCATGTCCGCCATGCGAACTTCCTCGCTGAAGCCGGCATAGTCGCGGGCGTCGCCCTCGTTGGCGGTGAGCACGTAATCGACGCCATCGACACGCAAGCTGGCGATACCGTCCGGCTGATACATGCCCAGCACGTTGTCCCAGGTGCGGATGTTGATCTTGCCGCGACCGTTGCGCAGCACGGTGCCGTCGAGGCCGGCGACATTGTCGCGGTCGCTGGCATCCAGCCCGTTCCCCGCTCGGCCGTAGTCCTTGTAACCGAGCGCGGCGATGCGCGTGACGCGGGCAGTCGCCAGGTCGATCTCGGCCAGGGCATTGTTCTCCTGCAGCGCCACCCAGGCACGCTGTGAGTCTGCCGAGACGGTGATGTATTCCGGTTCCAGATCCTGCGCCACGCTGGCGCCGGGGCCGAAGATGCGTACCTCCGCGGGCAGCTCGGCGGCGCGGCTGCCGCCGCTGTTGAAATCACTGAAGCCGATCTCGATGGCCGTATCGGCCGGCGTGCCGTTGTCGATAATGATCAGGCTCACGGAACCTTCGGGGTCGACATCGTAGGCATCGTTGGGTTCGCCCTCGTTGGCCACCAGCAATTTCGTGCCATCGGGAGTGAAGGTGAGCATGTCTGGCAGATAGCCTACCTCCACGGTCTTCAACAGGCTGCGGGTGGTGATGTCGTAGAAGGCCACCAGGCCACGGCCCTGCTTGGCGTTGCCGAGGCCGTCGCCGCGTTCGATGGCGGCAGCCAGTAGCGTGCCGTGCATGGCGACACTGTTGACGCTGCCCAGCAAGGGGTCGTTGATGTCGCCGGGCAGATCCAGCTCAGCGACCTTAACGAGTGTGGCTGGGTCGCTGGCATCGAGAATGTCGATCTTCCCGGTGGCGGCATTGGTGACGAACACCTCCCGGGTGGATTTTGCGTAGGCGTTGATCTCGGCGGCGCTGGCATCCAGGATGCCCGCGGCATAACTGCCGCGCGGTACCAGTTCGATGCGCCGGGAGCGGGTCTCCTCGCCACGCAGGCGCTGGCCGATCTTCAGCACCGTGGCCACCGTGGGGGCACCCTCGATGCCGAAGTCGTTGTCGTTGATCAAGAGCACATAGTCGTCGTCGAGCAGGGCGATGCCTTCGACTTTGCTGGGCAGGCTCATGCCCTCGGGCATATCGGTGAGACTGTTGAAGACCAGGGATTTCATCAGCGGCGTGGCGCCGGCGCTGCTGGGGTCGTAGAGCTGGGCGAGGGTCTTGTCGCGGGTGGATTCATTGTTGGCCACCGCCGCGTCGGCAACACTGCTGCTCGTGCTGTCGATGCGGTCACCGGTGGCGAGATCCACCCGGTACAACTTGGTGACCTTGCTGATGCGTTCGAGCACGATCAGATCGTCCGTGCCCACGGCGACCATCTCGCTGACTTTGACGTTGCTCTGCTTGCGGAAGTCACCGTTTTTCAGATCACCGCTACCGTCGCGCAGGTCGGCAAAGGTCTGCGGGGTGTCGAGGGTATAGACGTAGGTGCCCACCAGGGAGCCGAGGCTGCCGTCGGCATTCAGGCTGTACTTCAGCAGGCGCACGTTGCGCGAGTTGCTGTAGGCGGCCTTGTCCGGATTGGCCAGCGGGCTCTGCATCATGAAATAGAGGGCGCTCTCGTCGGGGGCGATGGTCACGGATTCGATACCGCGATTGAGCTTGCGCTTTTTCAGCACGTCCGGTAGCAGGCCACGGACGGGATAACCGGCGTCGGCGAGGTCGGCGGCCACCGAAACAGGCACCACGCGTTCGAGGATGGTGCCATCGGCGGCGACGTGTACCAGGCTGGGGCCGTATTCGTCGGAGATCCAGAAAGTGCCGTCACGGAGCGCGGCGATGGACTCGGTGTCCAGGCCATTGGGATCGAAGGCGATCTGCATGCCATCGGGGCCGAAGGCCTTTTCGGTGTCGGTGGCGGTGAGCGGGTTGGTCAGACCGCTGATGGGCTGGCCGCTGGCGTCCTTCAGTTCGATGACTTGCAGAATCTCGGTAGAGAAATCCTCGTTGAGTTTGATCTTGTAGATGCGCGGCGTGTAATCGGGCAGGGGGAAGATCTTGTCGCCGCTGTTGCCGGCGCCGCAGAAATCCGCCACGCCAATGATCTCTGCGCTGGACTTGCACTTTACGTTTGGGCCCCGGTCGGTGAGGGTGTAAAAGACGTTGGCCGGATCGCCGGCACGATGGGTGGCGCCGCTGCCGAAGCCGACCTCCAGGGCCAGGGTCTTGCCGCCGGAAAAATGCACACTGCCCAGGGACTCCTGTAGCACGGCACTGCCTTCGCCGCCTGTCCAGCGGCTTGCGTCATTTCCCGCGAGGCGCTCGGTGCAGGCGGACAGCCCCAGCAGGGAGCACAGGATCAGGCTGATGGTGGGTCGGTGTAGTGGTGAACAAGGCATGGGACACCCCTTTTCATCTTTATGAAATGCAATGACGTCGGCCCAGGGGGCGCAAGGGGCATCATGGGAGAGGCGTGTTAATCCTCGGTGGAGTTGTGGTTAAGGTTTTATGATCTCCTGGTCCGGGGAGGTTGGAAAATCCAGCCCTCAATTTTTTTATGGGAAATAAATCAAATCTTAGTTTTTGGGCTGGGTTTCAGTGTTTTCAATGGCTTGCGCGCTTCCGGCTTGATCAGACACTTTGCGGCACCGCTCAAGTTTTCCAGCCGCTGCCGATATGTTTCTCGCAAATTCGCAGTGGTTTTGGAATCATCGTGAACGCAACGCAACGCAACGCAACGCAACGCAACGCAACGCCCAATCTTGCCTGCTGATCGTCGATCGGTAGCGTCCGTTTCCTCGACGGTTTCCCTTCCCACTGAGATCTCGTCATCCACGCACCCTGCTTTCCGGGGAGGTGTGCCTCTATCCAACGGAAAAGGAGTATCGCCGAGATGCAACTGAGAACCTTCAAACACTGGCGGATCGCCAGCAAGATCTACGTCACCACTGCTCTGCTCACCGCCATGATCCTCATCCTTGGGGGTGTGGGACTGCAGCAGAGCGGGGCTATTAACCAGCAAGTGGTGGACCTCTACCACCAGGAACTGATCCCGGTAGAGACGGTAGACGACATGAAGGCCTCGCTGTATCGCATCCGTGATCGCCTGGGGCGCCTGCTCGTCGAGCCCGAGCGGGCCAAGGTGCACGAGGCCAAGATCGAGGAACAACTGGCCCGCCTGGCCCGTAACGAGGACAAATACCGTCAGAGCCGTCTGGGTGGGGAGGAAACCCGGTTGCTGAATGACTTTCAGATTGCTTGGCGGCGTTACCGGACATTCATGGACAAGGAAATCCTCCCCCTCAGCCGTACCGGCCGTATCGAGGAGGCCGAGCGAGTCCTTTATGGCCCTGCCCAACAGGAATTCCGTCGTGCACGTGAGGCCTTGAATGAGCTGGCCGATTACCAACTCAAACATGCCGAGCAGCGCTTTCAAGCGGCCCAGGCCGCCTATGGGCAGA
>JALSHN010000333.1 GCA_026982215.1 Gammaproteobacteria bacterium | reverse complement strand
CGGGACTTGACCGCTGAATGACCGGGGGTGGCTCAGTGGGTGGCCTGTTCGATGCGTTGTTCCAGACGCCGCTGATGGTCGTCCAACCGCTGCTGCACCAAGTTCATTTCCTGGAAAAAGCGTTTCAGGGCCTCGGGGTCGAGGCGGGGGTGGCCGTTTTCGTCGAGGAAGGCGGCGGGGGCGGGCAGTTTTGCCGCCAGGCCGTCACTGTCAGAAGGGGCGGTCGTCCGTCCCCCGCTCATGGCGTTGCCCAACCAGAGACCGCCCACGGCCAGGGCGGCATAGATCGACAGCAGGAGCAGCAGTCTCAGACGCATCACTTTTGGAAGGTCCTCCCGTTCCAGCCCCAGAAGGCCCGTTCGGGGGCGGCGAATTCGATGTAGATCCGCGTGCTGGGGATGCCCAGCCGTGCTTCCACCAGGGTGCACAGGCGTTGCGACAGCGGGGCGGTCTGTTCACGATCGAGGCCGAGGCTCTTCAGCTCCACATAGGCACAGGGTTCGGGGCTGCCGGCAAAGGTCATGGGGATCCCGCTCTCCAGGCTGGTCATCACATAGCTTTCCGATTTGCCCAATGCCCCGGCGACCTCGCGAGAGGCCTCCTCGAGGAAGGCGTCGGCTTCTTCTTTGGAGAGGTCGCGGTTGGTGCGGAGATGGAATAAGGGCATGGGTGTCCTCCTCACTCAGGTTGTCGTCCAGAAAGGGTGCTAGTTTAGCCTCGCCGCTAAGGCCGCGTTAAAACTACGGAATTTGGGACCGAAGGTGCCCAAGCGAGTCAAAAAACGGTTACAATGGCCGTTTCGGGGCGACCCGAGGGGGCCCTGTTTCCGGTGATTCCGGCCGACCCAATCGTGTTGAGGAGATCGAGAACGTGAAGCTCAGTGGTGGCGAGATCATTGTCCAGTTCCTGAAAGACGAGGGTGTGGAGTACGTCTTCGGTTATCCGGGGGGCGCGGTACTGCACATCTACGACGCCCTCTACGGTCAGGAGGACATCCGCCACATCCTGGTACGCCACGAACAGGCCGCCACCCATGCCGCCGACGGTTACGCCCGTTCCACCGGCAAGCCGGGCGTGGTGCTGGTGACCTCGGGGCCCGGGGTCACCAATGCCGTCACCGGCATCGCCACCGCCTACATGGATTCCATTCCCATGGTGGTGTTGAGCGGCCAGGTGCCGCGGCCCTACATCGGCTCCGATGCCTTCCAGGAGGTGGATGCGGTGGGGATCACCCGCCCGTGCGTGAAGCACAACTTCATGGTGCGTTCCACCGAGGAGTTGGCCACGGTGCTCAAGAAGGCCTTCTACATCGCCACCACCGGGCGGCCGGGGCCGGTACTGGTGGACATCCCCAAGGACATCACCGACCCCAACTACAAAGTGGACTACCACTACCCCGAGCAGGTGTCCATGCGCTCTTATAACCCCACGGTGAAGGGGCACCCGAAACAGATCAAGAAGGCGGTGGAGTTGCTGCTCTCCGCCAAGCGCCCGATGATCTACACCGGGGGTGGGGTGGTGTTGAGCGACGGGGCCAAGGAGCTGGTGGATTTCGTGCGTCTGCTGGGTTATCCCATCACCAGCACCTTGATGGGGCTGGGGGCCTATCCGGGCACGGATCGCCAGTTTCTCGGCATGCTGGGGATGCATGGCACCTACGAGGCCAACATGGCCATGCACGAGTGT
>JALSHN010000332.1 GCA_026982215.1 Gammaproteobacteria bacterium | reverse complement strand
GCAGGGGGTGAAATGGTGTCGCTGAAAACCAGAGGATGACCGATGGAGTTCAAGGACTATTACAAGATTCTCGGGGTGGAGAAGAATGCCTCCCAAGAGGAGATCAAGCGCGCCTACCGCAAGCTGGCCCGCAAGTACCACCCCGATGTGAGCAAAGAGGCCGACGCCGAGGAGAAATTCAAGGAGGTCCAAGAGGCCTACGAGGTCCTCAAGGACCCGGAGAAGCGTGCCGCCTACGATCAACTGGGGGCCCAATGGCGAGCCGGTCAGGAGTTCCGCCCGCCCCCCGGCTGGGAACAGGAGTTCCAGTTCGGCGGCGGCGGTTTCACAGGCGCCGAGGCCCACGACTTCAGCGAGTTCTTCGAGACCCTGTTCGGGCAGCCCTGGGGTGGAGGTAGCCGGCGGGGCGGCTTTCGTATGCGTGGCGAGGACATCCAAGCCACCCTGCCCATCACCCTGGAAGAGGCCTACCAGGGCATGCGGCGCAGCATCACCCTGGACGTCCCCGAGCTGGATCCGACCACCGGCCGGGTGGTGAAACGCCCCCGCACCCTGGAGGTGAAGATCCCCAAGGGGGTGAAGGAAGGGCAGAAGATCCGTCTGGCCGGTCAGGGAGCACCGGGAATCGGCGGGGGACCGGCGGGAGATCTCTATCTCACCCTCCGCTTCGTACCCCATCCCCTGTTCAAACCGGAAGGGCGCGATATCTATCTTGAGCTGCCCGTCGCCCCCTGGGAAGCGGCCCTGGGGGCCAAGGTGCCGGTGCCCACCCTGGGCGGCAAGGTGGAGCTCAAGATCCCTCCCGGATCCCAGAGCGGGCGCAAGTTGCGGCTGAAGGGCCGGGGCTTGCCCGGCAACCCCCCGGGTGATCAATACGTCGTCTTGCGCATCGAGACGCCGGCGGCCGATACTGAGGAGGACCGCGCCTTCTACCGGCGCATGGCCGAACATTTCAAGGGCTTCGATCCACGCCGCCGACGGGGGATGTGACCATGGCCGATGAAGTGGTGATTTTGGACGAATACAGCGAGTTCGCCCTGGGGCAGTTGTGCCGGCTCACCGGCCTGCATGCCGAGGCCATCGTCACCTGGGTGGAAGAAGGGCTCATCGAGCCCAGCAGCGGCCTCGGCGGCAGCCCCATGGACTGGCGCTTCACCGGTACCACCCTGGCCCGGATCCAGGGCATCCTCCGCCTGCAACACGACCTGGCCCTGGACCCCGCCGCTGCAGCACTGGTGTTGGAACTGGGCGAGGAGGTCGAGCGGCTGCGGGAGCGGGTACGCCTGCTCGAGACCCTGCTCCACGAGTAATCCATGGATCCCACCGTCTTCCAACGCCACAAGCTGCTCAACTGGCTCCAATCGACCCTGATGCTGAGCGGCATGGGCGGCCTGGTGGCGGTGGTGGGCTGGTTGCTGGCGGGGGAAGACGGCGCCTGGCTGGCCCTGGGGCTAGGGGTGCTGATGGTGGTATTCAGCCCCCGGCTGTCTCCTCGGCTGGTGCTACGCATGTATGGGGCGGTACCTATAGAATATTCCCAGGCCCCCCAGCTCTATGCCCTGGTGGAGGAACTGGCCCAGCGCGCCGAGCTCCCCGCCGTGCCCCGGCTCTATTACATCCCCAGCCCAGAACTCAATGCCTTTACCATGGGACGGCCGCAGGAGGCAGTGATCGCGATCACCGACGGCCTGCTG
>JALSHN010000331.1 GCA_026982215.1 Gammaproteobacteria bacterium | reverse complement strand
GGCAGGCCATCGAGCAAGAGCAACCGCTGGATGCCCATGGCCGGCCAATCTCTTTGGTGGTGTTGGGTATGGGCAAGCTGGGCGGGGGTGAACTCAATTTCTCCTCCGACGTGGACCTGATCTTCGTCTATCGCCAAGAGGGCGAGGTGGGGGGGCGGAGCCATGGGGAATATTTCACCCGTCTCGCCCAACGGCTGGTAGCCCTGTTGCATCAGCCCACCGCCGAGGGCTTCGTGTACCGAGTGGACACCCGGCTGCGGCCCTTCGGGGACGTGGGTCCGCTGGCAGTCTCCTTCGATGCCATGGAGGACTACTACCAGACCCACGGCCGCGAATGGGAGCGTTACGCCTTGATCAAGGCCCGGCCAGTGGCCGGAGACCGCCGCGAGGGCGAGGCCCTGCTGCAGCGCCTGCAGCCCTTCGTTTATCGTCGTTATCTGGATTACGGCGCCATCGCCGCGCTGCGGGAGATGAAGGCGCTCATCGAGCGCGAGGCCCAGCGTCGCGGTCGGGCCGATGACGTGAAACTGGGGCCGGGGGGGATCCGTGAGATCGAATTCATCGTCCAGCTCTTTCAGCTCATCCGCGGGGGACGGGATCCTGAGCTACAGGGCCAGGCCCTGCTGCCCATATTGGCGCGGTTGGGAGAGCGGGACCTGCTGCCCGAGGCAATGGCCGCCGAACTGCGGGAACATTACCTGTTCCTGCGCCGGGTGGAAAACCGGATTCAGGCCCAGGACGATCGTCAGACCCACAAACTGCCCAGCGATCCGTTGGGACGGGCACGCCTGGCCTCGAGTTTCGGCGAAGACTGGCCGGCCTTGGAGGCACGGATCCGCACGGTGATGGGGCGGGTGCGGGAACGGTTCGAACAGGTCTTCCGGGCCCCCCAGACCGAGGACCGGGATTCCCGTGGCGAGGCCCTCCAGGCCCTGTGGATGGGGGGAATGGATCGCCAAGAGGCCTGTGCCCTTCTCGCCGATCAGGGGTTCCAGCGCCCTGAGGATCTGCTGGAGGCCCTGGCCTCGCTGCGCGACGGCCCCCGGGTACGGATGCTCAGCGCCCGCGGCCGGGAACGGCTGGATGCCCTCATGCCCTTGTTGCTGGCCGCGGTATCGGAACAGGAAAGCCCTGACGAGGCCTGGCCGCGGCTGTTGCGGGTGGTGGAGGCGATCCTCGGGCGCACCCCTTATCTGGATCTGTTGGTGGAGAATCCGCTGGCGTTGTCGCAGTTGGTGCATCTATGCGCCGCCAGTCCCTGGGTGGCCGAGGAGCTGGCGGCGCATCCCATGTTGCTGGATGAGCTGGTGGATCCGCGTACCCTGCGCGAGCCCCTGGAGGCCCCGGCGCTGCGCGCCGAACTGGAGCGTGTGTTGGCGCCGGTGGCCGACGATCTGGAACAGGCCATGGAGCGGTTGCGCCAATTCAAGCGCGCCCAGGTGCTGCGGGTGGCGGGGGCCGATCTGTTGGGGCATGCCCCTCTGCCCCGGGTCAGCGACTACCTCACCGCCATCGCCGAAGTGGTGTTACAGGCATCGCTGGAGCTGGCCTGGCGCCATCTCACTGCCCGCCATGGCGAACCTCGCTGCCAAGTGGGTGGCCATGAGCACCGTCCCGGCTTCGTGGTGATCGGCTACGGCAAGCTGGGGGGAATCGAGCTGGGCTACGGCTCCGATCTCGATCTGGTCTTCCTC
>JALSHN010000330.1 GCA_026982215.1 Gammaproteobacteria bacterium | reverse complement strand
GAGCGGCCCGAAATGCGTTGCGTCGCCGCTCTGCCAGCCGAGATTCGCCAGAAAAGCGATAGGAGGCGGCTGTTTATTCGGGTGAACCTGTGGCCGTTTTGCGCGTTTGAAAAGGTCGTCAAGCGAGGTGTGCCTGCTTGACGGCGGCCGACAGGCCGTTGTAATTTACGGGCCGCTTCACTCCTCGGTAGCTCAATTGGTAGAGCACCTGGCTGTTAACCAGGGGGTTGCAGGTTCGAGCCCTGCCCGAGGAGCCCGCTGCGTAGCCCCTGCCGCCAGACGGCAGGGGTTTCTGTTTTTTGGTAGTGCCTCCAGGCGAGTGGACAGGGAAGGGTTTGTTTTGGGGGCGCTTCGCCTCTTCCCTGGAGGCCCATCCCGGAGCTCCGTTTCCTGAGTCCCACAGTCCCTACCGACACGCAACAACGCTTCGAGACAGCCCGTGCCTCTCGACCTGCCTGCTCAGGTGGACGGTCCTGTCACCACCTTCCCGGACGGATCAGCCCAAGTTACTGTTGGGCTTAAACGCTGGAGCATCTCGGCTGACAGGCTATCGGGCTATTTCCCCCATCGCCGTCGGCTCCGGAAAATCCAGCGTTTTCGTACCCGTACAGTATCGAATGCACAGGTCGACGCTGCAAGACAACGCCCGAGACGCCGCCGGGCTTATTCATTACTCGACAGGTACGCCCACGTTCGGCAATTCCCGATCGCTTCGGCATTGCGAGCGTCGTCCCGATAAATCCGTAGACGGCTCGGCACCACAGACGGTAACGCCCCGTCCTGTCTGCGCTGGCAGCCTTGAATCTCGGACCACCGACTTGTAGCTTGCCAGAGGTTACAGGCAGGCAGCAAGCGGGTCTTTTAGGCTGGGGGCCTCAGCGTTTCCGGGGAAACGTAAAACCGCAAAAACAGACGATGAAACAATCGAACGGCGCCAATTTGGGTTTCGAGAACAAGCTCTGGGAGATGGCCGATAAGCTGCGCGGCCATATGGACGCCGCCGAATATAAGCACGTGGTCCTGGGCCTCATCTTCCTGAAGTACATCTCCGACGCCTTCCTAGAGAAATACGAGGAGCTCAAGGCCAAGCAGGAGACTGAATACACCGACCCAGAAGACCGCGACGAGTATCTCGCTGCCAACATCTTCTGGGTGCCGCCCGAGGCCCGCTGGGAGAACATCCAGGCCCAGGCGCCTCAGCCCACGATTGGGCGGGTGATCGACGAGGCCATGGCCGCCATCGAGCGCGAAAACCCGAGTCTGAAGGGCGTGCTGCCAAAGGACTATTCGCGCCCCACGCTTGACAAGACTAAGCTGGGTGAGCTGGTGAAGCTTGTTGGCGATATCAACCTAAAGGCGAAGGAATACGGGGTCAAAGATCCTCTGGGTCGCGTTTACGAATATTTCCTCGGCCGATTCGCTGCAGCGGAAGGCAAGAGCGGCGGTGAGTTCTACACCCCCCAGTGCGTGGTGCAGCTCCTAGTCGAGATGATCGAGCCCTACAAGGGTCGGGTATACGACCCCTGCTGTGGTTCGGGCGGTATGTTCGTGCAGTCCGAGAAATTCGTCGAGGAGCACGGCGGCAGGCTGGGGGACATCGCCATCTACGGCCAGGAGTCCAACCCTACCACCTGGCGGCTGGCCAAGATGAACCTGGCCATCCGCCGCATCGATGCCGACCTTGGTCCCCACCATGCCGACACCTTCCACAACGACCTCCACAAGGACCTCAAGGCCGACTACATCCTCGCCAACCCGCCGTTCAACATGAGCGATTGGGGCGGCGAACGGCTCAGAGACGATCCGCGCTGGAAATACGGCGTGCCGCCCGCGAACAACGCCAACTACGCCTGGATTCAGCACTTCATCTATCACCTGGCCCCGAACGGCATCGCCGGCTTTGTGATGGCCAACGGCTCGCTCTCCACCTCCACCAAGGCCGAACTCGCCATCCGCAAGGGCATCGTCGAGGATGACCTGGTGGATTGCATTGTGGCCCTGCCGGGGCAGCTCTTTTACACCACGCAGATCCCGGTTTGTCTTTGGTTCGTCACTCGCAACAAAAAGGCCGACCCCCGGCGCGGCTTCCGCGACCGTACCGGTGAGACGCTTTTCATCGACGCCCGGCGCATGGGACGGCTGGTGGACCGCGTGCACCGGGAACTAACACGAGAGGAAATCCAGCAGATCGCCAGTGTCTATCACGCCTGGAAGAAGGGCGAGGGCTACGAGGACAAGCCCGGCTGGTGGAAGTCCGCCACCATCAAGGAGATCCGCAGGCATGGCTACGTGCTCACCCCGGGCCGCTATGTGGGCGTTGAAGAGAAAGAAGACGACGGCGTGCCCTTCGAGGAAAAGATGGCGGAGCTCACGGCCAGGCTCTACGAGCAGTTCGACGAGGCGCACAAACTGGAGGCGCAGATCAAGAAGAATCTGGAGGTGCTGGGGTATGGAGAATAAACAAAACATAAAACTGCGTATCCCCATCAAACCGGAACTTCTCCGCTGGGCCAGAGAACGCGCCGGACGCACCGTGGAGTCTCTGGAAAAGGCGTTTCCGAAATATGCACAATGGGAACGGGGAGAAGCCCAGCCGACCTTGAAGCAACTGGAGCACCTGGCCCAAACCCTCCATGTGCCTTCGGGATTTCTTTTCCTGGAAGCGCCGCCGGAGGAACCTCTGCCCGTTCCGGATTTCCGCACCATGCCTCAGGCCAGACTTTCCCGGCCCAGCCCGGAATTGCTGGAGACCATTTACATTTGCCAGCAACGGCAGGAGTGGTATCGAAACTACCTGCTCTCCACGGGGGAGACATCTCTGCCTTTTGTTGGCTCAGCCACCGTGAAGGATGACGTAAACGCTGTTGCTGCTGAGATTCGTGCCCGAGTAAAGCTGGATATCCAGGAGCGCAATATCATTCCCACCTGGACACAGGCCCTTAGTCGGTTTATTGACCAGGTGGAACAGATTGGTGTTCTGGTAATGGTCAATGGGATTGTGGGGAACAACACCCATCGCCGATTATCCCCAGAAGAGTTCCGGGGTTTTGTTCTGGTGGATGATCTGGCACCGCTGATTTTTATCAATGGCAGCGACACTCTTTCCGGTAAAACCTTCACCCTGGCTCACGAACTGGCCCATATATGGCTGGGTGAATCGGGGATCTCCGATGCCCGGCTGGACGCCTATCCCCGAGAAACAGTGGAACACTGGTGCAATCAGGTGGCGGCGGAGATGTTGGTGCCCATGACCGTGCTGGAAGAGCACTACGAGCCCGGGAATGAGCTATCCCAGGAGTTGAGTCGTCTGGCCCGGATATTTAAGGTTAGCTCCCTAGTAATCCTGCGGCGCCTGTTCGATGCGAAATTTTTGGATTGGAACGCCTATAAACAGGCGTATGAAGATGAACTGCAGCGATTGCGGGCCTATGAACGACCGGCTAAGAAAGAAGAAGGGGGCAACTTTTTCCACACTCTCTCCCGTAGGGTGAGCAAGCGTTTCGCCATGGCCCTCATCAGCAGCACCCTGGAAGGACAAACCTTATTCCGAGATGCCTACGCCTTGCTGGGGGTCTCTAAAACGGAAACTTTCAAGAAGTTTGCGCAAGAGATAGGGGTGGGGTGATGGTTTACCTTCTGGATGCCAACGTCTTTATTCAGGCAAAAAACCTTCATTATGGCTTCGATTTTTGCCCGGCATTCTGGGACTGGCTGGATGATGCCAATCAGAGGGGAATTGTTTTTAGTATTGAAAAAGTAGCCGATGAATTGATTGCCGGAAATGATGAGCTGGCGACCTGGGCTAAGAGGCAACCAAACTTCTTTCAGAAACCAGACGCCCAAGTGGTGACTGCATTTGGCACGGTGAGTAATTGGGTCATGAGGCAGAGATACGACCCGGCAGCCATCAACACTTTTTTTCAGACAGCAGACTATTATCTGGTGTCACACGCACTGGCGTATAACTTTGTGGTTGTGACGCATGAAGTACCTTCCAGTACTATCAAAAAAGTGAAGATCCCCAATGTTTGCATTGGGCTCAAGATTCGCCACATGACCCCCTTTGAAATGTTACGCCGGGAAAGAGCGCGGTTTGTTTTGGATCGGAGGAACGCATGAATTACAGAATGATAGGTAAAAAACTGGAGGCAGTGGGATATGGAGAACATTAATATTTACCCTTCATTAGAGGATGTACGATGTAGAATCATATCTGCAATAGTAAATCTTTACCGTTATGATAGAGAATTAATTGAAATTAATGCCAATGAACGTTCTATCACCCATAAACTGGCCGAACACCTTCAGAGGGAATTTCCGCATTGGCACGTAGACTGTGAGTATAACCGCCTGGGAAGAGACATCAAGAAATTAAACCTAAATTTTGATAATATTCAAGCCGATGATTTGGAAGCGAAAACCATTTTTCCTGATATCATCGTTCATCATAGATGTACTCGGGACAACCTTTTAGTCATTGAAGTAAAAAAAGCAGATATAGAAACAAACACCTACGATGAAGAAAAGCTGTTGGCCTTTGGTCAAGACGAAAATTATCGTTACCGGTTTGGGTTATTCTTGCGATTAGGCAGTAATGGCTGCAAGGAAGTTCAATTTTATATTGAGGGAAAAAATAACCGAGAGGAGGGAAAATTACTACATCAGCTTATTCAGGAGAATCTGGAGGTACTGGGCTATGGGCGGTGAGTGGAGATATTTGCCTTTCACGGAGGCGGTGAGGGTTAATCCTCGGGTTGCCCTCAACCGTGGCGAAACATATCCATTCGTGGATATGCAATCACTCGATCCTTCCAAACCAACGGTTTCACCGTCCGGATCGCGTGTGTTCACAGGTGGAGGTTCCAGATTCGAGCCATACGATACTTTAATGGCACGAATAACCCCTTGCCTCGAAAACGGAAAGATCGCCCGGTATGTGCCCAGTGAAGAAAACGATGGACCGGCTTTCGGCTCGACAGAGTTTATTGTTATTCGCGGGCGCGAAGGCGTAACGGACAACGATTTTGCGTTCTATTTAACACGATGGAGTGAATTCAGATCATTTGCGATAGCCCAAATGTCGGGAAGTTCTGGCAGACAACGTGTCCCGGCGGAGTCACTTGCCGGTTTTGAAGTGCCAGTCCCTCCCCTTCCCGAACAACGCGCCATCGCCCACATCCTCGGCACGCTGGACGACAAGATCGAGCTGAACCGGAAGATGAACGAAACGCTGGAGGCCATGGCCCAGGCGCTGTTCAAATCCTGGTTCGTGGACTTCGATCCGGTGGTGGTGAACGCCCTCAAGGCCAGCAACTCCATTCCTGACAAGTTCGCCGAGCGCGCCGCCCACTACCGCGAAAACCCCGACGCCCTCGGCCTGCCCGAACACATCCTGCGCCTCTTCCCCGACCGCTTCGTGGATTCGGAACTTGGGCCGATTCCGGAGGGGTGGGAGGTAGCGACCATAGGGGCTGAATTCAATTTGACAATGGGGCAATCTCCTCCTAGCTCAACTTATAATGAGAAGGGTAATGGCCTTCCCTTTTTCCAGGGCCGGCGTGACTTCGGATTTCGATATCCGTCATATCGAGTCTATTGCACTGTTCCAACCCGTATTGCACATGCTGGAGATACCCTCGTAAGCGTTCGTGCACCCGTGGGCGATATCAATATGGCGTATGAAACCTGTTGCATTGGACGAGGTGTTGCTGCGATCCGGCACAAATCCGGTAGTCGGTCCTACACATATTATGCAATGCGGTCACTCGGTGAATGGTTCAAGAGTTATGAATCTGAAGGTACAGTGTTTGGCGCAATCAACAAGAAGCAGTTTCAAAGTCTCCCCAGTATTGCTCCCCAGCCCGACCTCGTTCTATTATTTGAAGAATTAGTGTATCCACTTGACGAGAATATCCGCTCCCTTGAGGAAGAAATACGCACCCTATCAAGAACTCGCGATACCCTCCTGCCCAAACTCATCTCCGGCGAACTGCGCGTGCCGGATGTGGAGAAGATTCTGGAGGATGTCTTATGAGCATGGAGGTCACCCATATCGGTTTCAGTGATGAATCAAACTGGAACAAAGGTCGATTTAGAAGCCTTGGGCTTGTTACCCTAGAAAATGAATATTTGGAATGCTTTACACAAGAACTAAGGCAATTACTGAACGACTCAGGAATAAAAGAATTCAAGTGGAGCAACCTTAGAGGCGCGAGGGAACGGTTTGCGGCAATAAAATTATGCGACTTTGCGATCAAGTATGTCTCTAGAAGACTACTACGCATAGATGTTCTTGTTTGGGATATCCAGGATAGCAGGCACAACGTTCAAGGTCGCGATGACATCGAGAATTTGCAACGCATGTACTATCACCTGTTCCGAAATGTCCTACGTATGCGGTGGCCGGACAATGCTGTGTGGCGTCTCTATCCTGACGAGCACACCGCAATGGATTGGCAAAGTGTTGAGGATTGCCTATCAGCAGTCAGCACCCGCGTAGAGATAGAGCGCTCATTCCTTACAGGTGGAAAGTTAGCTGTGCGACTTCGAAGGGAATTTGGTATCGAGGATATCGCTGAAGCAACTTCGCATGATAATCCGCTCCTTCAGGTTGCGGACTTGTTTGCCGGGTTAGCGGTTTTTTCAAGGGACAAGTTCGAAGAATATCAGAAATGGCTCGAAGCTACATCTGTTCAAAGAAGGCTGTTTGAGAATGAATTGGATGCCACAAACACCTCTAAACGACTTTTGGAACGATTTCTGGTGCTCAAACACTTTGATGCTGAGTGTAAGAAGCAAAGACTTGGCGTTAGCTTAAAATCTAAACGAGGACTATGGACCCCAAAACCTGAAAATCCTATCAACTTCTGGTTCTACGAGCCTCAGCATCCTGAAGACAAAGCCCCTAGAAAAGCAAGGGGGTAATATGAACCGTCCATTGGACGACATAGCCCCGGCTTTTCGCGCCGCTTGCGAACGCTGGCCGGATGCGCAAAACCTCCAGCAGCATTACAACGATCTTGCCCGCACTTATGAGGAGGAAGGCAGCAGCCTGATCGAACTGACCAAGTCCTTCCTGGAGGCTGTCTGCTGGACGGTGATCAACGAGTTGGGCGCTACGCCGCCGGATTCTTCGACACCGACGACAACGGAGCTGCTTTCCTGCGTATTGGATGCCCTGGGGTTGCGCAACCGGCGCGGCGTGGGGCCGCTGGGTAAGGTGATCTCGGGGCACAACAAGCTGGCCGAGGGATTGAACGAACTGCGCAACCAGCACGGCAGCGTGGCCCACGGCAGGGATGGGTTTCTCGATGCCATCTCAAGTCGCCATGCACGGGTGTATCTGCTGTCGGCCGACTCCGTCATCGCCTTGATTCTCAGCGCTTACGACGGCAAAGAACCAAACCTACTGACAACCAGAGAGCCGCCGGAACGCTTCCGGCACCTGAACGAGCGTATCGACGCGGGATGCGCTCTGGATGCCGAGGTGGACGTGGAGGAAGGCGTGCTGGTAGTACGGGTGCTGGCTGGCGCTCAGACACCGGATGAAGCCATCGAGCTGCGAGTGCCACCCAGTGAATTGCTGTATCACCTGGACCGGCAGGCGTATGTGAGCGTGCTGGAGGCGCTGCGGGAGGTGCCGCCCGCAGAACGCGAGGAAGAGATCAAGCCTGTCGTGGAAGAAGAAACGGAGGCGGCCAAGGTCGTCACCGAAGGGGAATCAATGGCCCCGCCGGAACCGGCCCCCGAGCCCTCGAGATTACAACTGCTCGATGCGTATCAGGGACGGTATCGGGACAAGGTAACAGCTCTTTATGAATTCGTGATTCACAACTTGCTTAACGGAAATGACGCCCAGGCGCAGCAGGTGCTTCGGTTCGTGAACACGCTGCTGGCAGAGATGGAGCACCTTGCGGTGGTGGATTGGGCAAAACGGGAACCAGAGCAGGCGGCCGTGCGCGTGACCTTGAAGCGCCTTTTTCGCTTGGCTGCCATTGAGGGCTTGAACGAACAATCTATCGAGCCGCTTATGGATTGGTTACGGCGGTCAATCGCAGGCGGAAACAACGATGACCAATCTCTCTGAAAACGCCATCGAACAGATGGCTCTGGATGAACTCCAGGCCCTGGGCTGGCAGGTAGCCTTCGGCCCGGACATTGCCTTCGACAGCCCACGCCCGGAACGGGAAGCGGCGGCCAACTACGGCGATGTGGTGCTGGTGGGCAGGCTGCGCGCCGCGCTGGAACGCATCAATCCGGACATGCCAGACGCAGCCATCGAGGAAGCCCTGCGCCAGGTGCTAACGCTGGAAAGCCCGGCGCTAATCGAGAACAACCGCCGCTTCCACCAGATGCTCACCGACGGTGTGGACGTCTCATGGATGGGGGCGGAAGGCGAGCGGCACGGCAAGGTGTGGCTGCTGGACGTGGAACATCCCGAAAACAACGATTGGCTGGCGGTCAACCAGTTCACCGTGATCGAGAACAAACACGAGCGGCGCCCGGACATTGTATTGTTTCTCAACGGGTTACCGCTGGCAGTCATCGAACTGAAAAATCCCGGGGCTGAACAGGCCACGCTCCGCCAGGCCTTCAACCAGTTGCAGACCTACAAGCAGGAGATCCCCTCGCTGTTCGCCTACAACGCGATCCTCGTCATCTCCGACGGCATGCAAGCGCGCTTCGGCACCATCACCTCCGGCTGGGACCGTTTCATGCCCTGGCGGACCATCGACGGCACCGACCTCTACCGCGAGCCGGGCAATGAAAAGCAGCGCGAAGGCGTGGTGCAGCCTGGGCTTGTAACCTTGATCCGTGGCATGCTCGCGCCTGCCCGTTTTCAGGACTACGTGGTGAACTTCATCACTTTTGAGGACAATGGTGGTGGTACTGCCAGCATCGCCAAGAAGGCAGCGGGCTATCATCAATACCACGCCGTAAACCAGGCGCTGGCTTCTACGCTGATCGCCTGCGGCATCGAAGCGGCGCCTGATGCGCGCTATGCGCGATTTGTCGAAGCCGAAGCCGCCGATCCTTTCCGGGTGGCCGAACAAAAGGCAGAGTATAAAACCCGATTCGGCGACCGTCGGGCCGGGGTCGTCTGGCACACCCAGGGATCAGGCAAGAGCCTCTCCATGGTGTTTTACGCCAGCAAGGTCATTCGTCACCCGGCGATGGGAAACCCCACCATCGTCGTGATCACCGACCGCAACGACCTTGACAACCAGCTCTTTTCCACCTTCGCGGCCAATCGGCAGATCCTGCGCCAGACCCCGGTCCAGGCGGAGAGCCGAACCCATCTGCGTGAACTGCTAAAGGTGGCCTCCGGCGGGGTGATCTTCACCACCATCCAGAAGTTCTTCCCTGAGAACAAGGGCGATACCTATCCATTGCTTTCTAAGCGGCGCAACATCGTGGTCATCGCCGATGAAGCCCACCGCAGCCAGTATGACTTCATCGACGGTTTCGCCCGTCACATGCGCGACGCGCTGCCCAACGCCTCCTTCATTGGCTTCACCGGCACGCCCATTGAGAAGGAAGACAAGAACACCCGCGCCGTCTTTGGGGACTACATCTCCATTTACGACATCCAGCGGGCCGTGGAGGATGGTGCCACGGTGCCCATCTATTACGAGAGCCGACTGGCCAAGATCGAGCTCGACGAAGCTGAGAAGCCCAGGCTGGACGAGGAATTCGAGGAGATCACAGAAACGGAGGAAGACGAGGCGCGCAAACAGCGGCTGCGCAGCAAGTGGGCTTCGCTCGAAGCGCTGGTCGGGGCCGAAAAGCGTATCCGACTGGTGGCCAAGGACCTAGTGGAGCATTTCGAGCGACGCCAGGAGGCGCTTTTGGGTAAGGGCATGATCGTTTGCATGAGCCGGCGCATCTGCGTGGAGATGTACAAGGCCATTACTGCGCTCCGCCCCGAATGGCACAGCGACGACGACACAAAAGGCAAGATCAAGGTGGTGATGACCGGCTCTGCCTCCGACCCGCCAGAATGGCAGCCACACGTGCGGAACAAGGCGGCGCGCGATATGCTCGCCCGACGCTTCAAGGACCCCGACGACGAGTTGCAACTGGTGATCGTGCGCGACATGTGGCTCACCGGCTTCGACGTCCCCTGTCTGCATACGATGTATATCGATAAACCCATGAGCGGCCACAACCTGATGCAGGCCATCGCCCGGGTGAACCGCGTCTTCCGCGACAAGCCTGGGGGGTTGGTGGTGGACTATCTGGGGATTGCCGATTCGCTCAAGCGCGCGCTGGCCGTCTATGCCGAAAGCGGCGGCCGTGGCCGTGCGGCCATCGACCAGGCCGAGGCCGTGGCGGTGATGAAGGAGAAATACGAGGTGGTGCAGGGCATTTTGCACGGCTTCGATTATCGATCCCTGCTCCGTGCAGACGCTGCTACCCGCATGCAGGGCATCGCGGACGCCATGGAGTTCATCCTGGGACAGGAGGACGGCAAGAAGCGCTATCTGCAGGCCGTGGCGGCACTGTCCAAGGCGTTTGCCCTGGCGGTGCCGCACGAGGAGGCACTGGCCATCCGCGACGAGGTTGGCCTTTTTCAAGAGATCCGGGCGGCCTTGATCAAGGCCACGGTGAGCCAGGGGGAACGCACGCCGGAGGAGATCGAGGCGGCTGTGCAACAACTGGTTTCAAGGGCCGTTTCGGGAAAGGAGGTGGTGGATATCTTCGCGGTCGCAGGGCTTGACAAGCCGGACATCTCCATCCTGTCGGAGGAGTTCTTGGCCGAGGTGCGGACGCTGCCGCAAAAGAACCTGGCGGTGGAAACGCTCAGAAAGCTACTCAAAGACGAAATCAAGGTGCGGCTGCGGAAGAATGTCGTGCAGATGAAAAGGTTTTCCGAGATGCTGGAAGAAGCGTTGAACAAGTACCACAACCGTGCCATTGCCGCGGCGCAGGTCATCGAGGAACTGATCGCCATCGCCAGAGAAATGCGCGAGGCGCAGCGCCGGGGTGAGCAACTGGGGCTCTCCGAGGACGAAGCCGCCTTCTACGACGCCTTGGCCACCAACGAAAGTGCGGTGGAGATCCTCGGCGATGAGACACTGAAGAAGATCGCCCAGGAGTTGGTGGACCGGGTGCGCAAGAGCGTGACCGTGGACTGGAGCAAGCGGGAGAGTGCCCGGGCCCAATTGAGGGTGCTTGTCAAACGCATCCTAAGGAAATATGGCTATCCACCGGACAAGCAGGAAAAGGCCACAGAGCTCGTCCTGGAGCAAACAGAGGTGCTGTGTAGTGGTTGGGTGACTTCCTGATGGGGGAATGAGCATTGTCTTACCTTAGATTGTCCTGTCAAGAGTATATCGTTTGTTTACTTCCCATCGCCTTAACCGTAACGCAGCTCTAGAGGAGTACCTTTATTGACACAGAACCCTTGCGCCAGCAACAAGGCTCGACGCACCCACTCAACGGGCATACTCACCTGAATTGGCTCACTAGAAGTTCTACGGCACTACTTTCTCCAATTACCAGACACACTACTATTTGTAAACACCTGCCTGTGAGGAAAGAGTTACTCCTGGCCACGGTGATCTGTTGAAGCATTATGCATGTGCGGCTTGCCTGTCGGCGCTTCGGGCTTTTCTTCGGAAGGTCTCTATCAACTCGAATGCCGCAAACAAGGGCTGCACACTATCTTTCTCCTATCTTCCGCACTGTGAAATGCTGGGCATGGTGCGGCCATCCCCTTACCGGTGCCTCCAGCAACGCCCCGAGTGCGCGCCTTACCTGGGCAACTCCGAATCTCCGGCTCCCCTACCCCCATACCGTGCAACGAATTCCTCGAATTCACGATCATAAGC
>JALSHN010000329.1 GCA_026982215.1 Gammaproteobacteria bacterium | reverse complement strand
ATTCAAGGTGGTGGGTATCGATGGCGGGCTACTGCCGCAACCGGTGCCGGTCACCCACATCACCCTGGCCCCGGCGGAACGGGCCGAGATCGTCATCGACTTCGGCGACGACGCCGTCGATACCAAGATCGCCCTCGTCAGCCGCGCCTTCATGGGCGCCCAAATGGGGATGATGGGCAGCGCCATGGCCGGTATGAGCGGCGGCGACATGGGTGGAGGCATGGGGGGGATGGGCAACATGGGCGGTGGCGGTATGAACGGCATGGACGGAAGCATGGGTTCCGGGATGATGCCCGCTCTTCCCAACGGCGCGCCTTTCCCCATCCTCCGTTTCGACGTCACCACCCAGGTCAGCGACCCGGTGACCCTTTACACCGCCCTGCCCAGTACCGCCGAGATCAACACCCGCTGGGCCGATGACGTCACCGATCAGACCAAACGTCGCCCCTTCGTCATGGCCATGGGTGGCATGGACGGCATGACCGGCACCCCGGGGAGCGGGGGGATGATGAACGGCATGGCCTTCACCATCAACGGTAAACGCTTCGACATCAATCGGGTGGACGAGACCATCACCACCAATGGCCAAGCCGTCACCGAGGTGTGGGAGATCAGCAACCTCTCCATGATGCCCCACCCGTTCCATGCCCACGCCATCCAGTACCAGATCCTCGACCGCAACGGCCGAACCCCCTCCTGCGACGACCTCAACACGGAGGACGGCCGCGCCGCCTGTCTCGACATGGGCTGGAAGGACACCGTGCTGGTGAGGCCGGGCGAGACGGTGCGACTGGTGGGCCGCTTCGACCCCACCGTCAACCAAGGCGATTACATGTACCACTGCCACATCCTCGAACACGAGGACAACGGCATGATGGGCATCTTCCGGGTGGAATGAGTTCCGGCCTCCGGTGACCGACCCCGGCGTCTCCCGGCGCCGGGGTTTTTTCATTTCGCCGATCAGCTCTTCGGGCGCATGTGCGGGAACAGCAGCACGTCGCGGATCGAGGGCGAGTCGGTGAACAACATCACCAGCCGGTCGATGCCGATGCCCTCCCCCGCCGTGGGCGGCATGCCGTGCTCCAGGGCGATGATGTAGTCCTCATCGAAATGCATCGCCTCCTCGTCACCGGCGGCCCGCTCCTCCAATTGCCTGCGAAAACGCTCCGCCTGGTCCTCGGCATCGTTGAGCTCGGAGAAACCGTTGGCGATCTCGCGGCCACCGACGAAGAACTCGAAGCGGTCGGTGACGAAGGGATCCCGATCGTTGCGCCGCGCCAGGGGAGAGACCTCCACCGGGTAGGCGGTGATGAAGGTGGGATCCTTCAGGCGGTGTTCCACCGTCTTCTCGAAGATCTCCAACTGGACCTTGCCCAAGCCCCAGGTGGGCTTCAGAGGGATCTCCAGCCCCTCGGCCACTCGCCGGGCCCGTTCCAGGTCCTCCAGATCCGCCGGGGTGATCTCGGGATTGAAATGGAGGATGGACTCCTTGAGGGTCATGCGGGCGAAGGGACGGCCGAAGTCGTAGGTCTCACCCTGGTAGCGGATCTCGGTGGTACCCAGCACCTCCTTGGCGATGGAGCGCAGCATCTCCTCGGTGAGGTCCATGAGATCTTCGTAAGTGGCGTAGGCCTCATAGAACTCCAGCATGGTGAACTCGGGGTTGTGACGGGTGGAGAGGCCCTCGTTGCGGAAATTGCGGTT
>JALSHN010000328.1 GCA_026982215.1 Gammaproteobacteria bacterium | reverse complement strand
GTTCAGCGTCCTCTACTGGGGCTTCGGCTTCCTGCGCATGGGCACCACCGCCCTGGCGGCCCAGGCCCTGGGCCGCCGTGACGGCCCCGAGGCCCACGCCGTCCTGCTGCGCGCCCTGGCCACCGCCGCACTCCTCGGCACCCTGCTGATCCTGCTCGCCGATCCCATCGGCCGGCTGGCTTGGCACCTGCTGCAAAGCGAGCCCGCGGTGCTCGACGCCGCCCAGCACTACTACGCCATCCGCATCTGGAGCGCCCCCGCCACCCTGGCCAACTACGTCCTCCTCGGCTGGCTGCTGGGACTGCAACGGCGCCACGCCCCCCTGGCGCTGCTGCTCACCCTCAACCTCGGCAACGCCCTACTCGATCTCATCCTGGTGTGGGGCCTCGGCTGGGGGGTGGCCGGTGCCGCCTGGGCCGCCCTGGCCGCGGAATATCTCACCCTGGCGCTGGGGTGGGATCTCGTCCGGCGAGCACTGAAGACACACCACGGCCTCACCCCCCATCCCAGGGGTGCCCGGCTGTGGCACCCCCAGGCCCTGGCCCGGCTGTGGCGCATCAACGGCGATCTGTTCCTGCGCACCCTGCTGCTCATCTTCGCCCTGGGATTCTTCACCGCCCAGAGCGCCCGCCTCGACCCCATCCTGCTGGCGGCCAACGCCGTGCTGCTCAACTTCCAGACCCTGCTGGCCTATGCGCTCGACGGTCTGGCCCAGGCGATCGAAGCCCTGGTGGGCGAGGCCACCGGGGCAGAAAGTGACGATCAGCGTGACGCCCTCATCCGCAGCGCCACCATCCACAGCGGCCTCATCGGCCTCGCCTTCTCCCTCGGTTATGCCCTGGGCGGCGAGACCGTCATCGCCCTGCTCACCGACCAGCCCGGGGTCCGCCAGGCCGCCCACGACTACCTCCCCTGGGTGATCGTCTCCCCCCTCATCGCCGTATGGAGCTATCTGCTCGACGGCATCTTCCTCGGCGCCGGCCGCACCCGCGAACTGCGCAACGCCATGGCCGTGGCGGTATTCCTCGTCTATCTCCCCGCTTGGGCACTCACCCGAGGCTGGGGCAACCACGGTCTATGGTTCGCCCTGATCGCATTCCTCGCCGCCCGCGCCCTGCTGCTCGCTTGGCGCTGGCATCGCTGACGGCGGCTCGCCACGCAGAATGGCCGCCACCGCCTCCGGGGCGCTGGGGAAATACAAGTGCATGAACGAGGTCCACAGCCCTCGCCGCCACCACACCCACTCCCCGGGGGCGCCGTCGGGATGACGGCGGGAACGGGCCACCGGTGACCATGCCACCGAGACCTCGGCATAGTGAAAGGTATGGCCGCGAATCACCCTCCCGCCCCACCTCAGGGCCTGCAGACCCAGCCCCTGGGGTCGGGAGGTCATCCGCCCCTCCCCCGGCAGCAGGCCTGCCAACGCATACCGCCGCCCTTGGACGTCCCCCATGGTCTCCAACAGAGAGAGCATCCCCCCGCACTCGGCGAGGATGGGCAGGCCGTGACGATGATGGACTGCCAGATCCCGCATGAACGCCCGATTGGCGGCCAGGGCCTCCAGGTGCAGCTCGGGATACCCCCCCGGCAACCACAGGGCATCACACCCTGGCAGCCCCTCCCCCTCCAGCGGCGAGAAGAACCGCAACTCGGCCCCCTGGGCCTGCAACCACTCCAGATTGGCCGGGTAGATGAAGGCGAAGGCGGCATCGCGGGCCACCGCC
>JALSHN010000327.1 GCA_026982215.1 Gammaproteobacteria bacterium | reverse complement strand
CCGGTGCCTTCGTAGTGGGCCCGGGGATTGTCGGGGTTGGCGAATTGATCCAACACCTTGCCCCGTCCCTCCGCCTCCATGGCCTGGGCCAGATCGCGCGCGCCCTCCATGCCTTCCTCCTGGGACACCAGGACGATCTCGGCGCCGAAGGCCTTCATCACTCCCCGGCGCTCCACACTCATGTTCTCGGGCATGATGAGCACCATCCGATAACCGCGGATGGCGGCGGCCATCGCCAAAGCGATGCCGGTGTTGCCCGAAGTGGCCTCGATGAGGGTATCGCCGGGGCGGATCTCGCCACGTTCCTCGGCGTGGCGGATCATGCTGATGGCCGGGCGGTCCTTCACCGATCCGGCAGGATTGTTACCTTCCAGCTTCACCAGCACAGTGCCGGAACCGGCGGCGGGCAGACGCTGCAGCCGCACCAACGGCGTATTGCCGATGAAGGCCTCGATGGTGGGAAAGTCCATGGCATCCTCGATGGTGGTTTGCCCGCCCAGACGACGGCAGGATAGACTAAATCGCTGATTATACATGACCCCTCGCCAGAGATAATTCCAAGGTCCTCCTGTGCGACGCCACCTTTTCTCCGCCCTCACCCTGGGACTCAGCGTCCTTGCCGCCCAGGCGCAAGACGGTTACTACGATGCGGGCTACACCGAGGCGGTGTATCTCGACGAACTGCCGCTGGTACTCACTGCCACCCGCTTGGCCCAACCCCCGGAACAGACCCCGGCGGCGGTCACGATACTCGATCGCGACGCCCTTCGCGCCAGCGGGGCACGCGACGTGGTGGAACTGCTGCGCTACGTGGCCGGAATGCAGGTCACCTATTACGACGGCAGTCAGCCCTTCGTGGCCTACCATGGTCTGGTGGACGAGTTCTCCCGGCGCATCCAGGTATTGGTGGACGGCCGCTCGGTGTACAACCCGCTGGACGGCACCGTGCCGTGGAACGAGATCCCGCTGTCGCTGGAAGACGTGGCCCGCATCGAGGTGGTGCGCGGCCCCGATGCCCCCACCTACGGTGCCAACGCTTTCCTCGCCACCATCAATATCATCACCGAATCGGGCGCCGGCGCCCCCGGCTGGCAATTCCGGGCCGATCGCGGCGTCAACCGTTCACTGGACGACCTCATCCTCAGCTACGGCGCCAACCGCGAGCGCCTGGACTACCGGTTCAGTCTCGGCTACCAGCAAGACCAGGGGTTCGTCTCGCGTTGGGACGGTCGCCGGCTCCACCGCGCCCGACTGCGCACCGACTACCAACTCGGTCCTCACGATGCCCTCACCCTTCACCTGGGATACGCGGGTGGCCCACGCCGCCGCGGTTTCGAAGGCCAGTCACTGAATCCGCCCCGCACCGCCGACAAGGACAGTCGAATCTTCCAGCTGGTGTGGCACCACAGCCCGGACGAACGCCGTGAACTCCGGGTACAGGCCTTTCGCAACGACTACCGCCATCGAGAACGTTTCCGCGTCGGCCCGGTGGACCTCACTCCCCTGGGGCTGCCGCTCAGCATCGAGGTCCCCCTCGACTACGGTGCCCGGGTGATCCGCGACGAAGTGGAAGTGATGTACACCCAAGACCACGACGGCTGGCGCATGGCCGTCGGTGCCAGCATTCGCCGGGACCGTGCCGAATCCACCACCCTGCTGCAAGGACAGGCGGAGAACCGCCTCTACCGGGCCTTTCTCAACGCTGCCTGGCAGCTCCACCCCCAACTGCTGGCCAACGTGGGACTGATGGCAGAAAACAACCGGCTCACCGGCAGCGACCTCTTTCCCCGTCTGGCCCTCAATTACCGCGCCAGTGAGGCCTTCACCTGGCGTGCCAGCCTCACCCGCGCCAGCCGCCTCCCCACCCTGTGGGAGGCCTTCGCCAACCAACGCCTCAATGCCGAAATCCCCGGGGTGGGAACACTGTTCGATCAAGTGAACCACAGCGACATCCGCCTGCGCCCGGAGCGCCTGGACGGCTACGAACTCGGTTTCATCTACCGTCCCCACCGCCGCCTCAGCGTGGACTACAAGATTCACTACGAGGAGATCCGCGACCTCATCACCGCCGTCGAGGTCCCCTACCCCGACGACTGGAACCAGGAATCGGAACGCTTCATCAATGGCGACACCGTCTACGTCACCGGCTCGGAGATCCAGGTGGACTGGCGTTATGCCCGCCATGGCCGGGTGTTGCTGGGCTATGCCGACACCCACATCAGTGGTCAGGACCGCTATCGCGCCTATACCCAGAGCGCTCCTCACAGCATGGCCTCCCTGTTGATGGAGCACCGCCTGCCCGACCCCGGTGGCCGCCACGCCCTGGCCTTCTCGCTCGGATTCCACTACAGCGGCCCCATGGTGTGGCTGGGGGAAGGGGACGCCGTGGGTGCCATCCGCCGCCTGGATCTGCGTATCGCCCGCGAATTCCGTCTTCCCGATCAAGACCTGGACGTGGAACTCATCGTCCAGAGTGCCCAGGGCAACTACGTGGAATTCCGTGACGATCAACAGGCCGTCAACCTCATGACTCCCACCGCCTACCTGCGCCTGAGGTGGAGCCGCTTGTGAACGTTCCCCGCCTTGGTCGGCCCCGTTCCCTGCCGACCCACGGCTGGCTGGTGTTATGCCTGATCTTCTGCCAACTGGCCCAGGCCCAGACCCACCCCCCGCGCCACGAGATCCTGCTGCTGCTCTCCGGTGACGGTCGCCCCTATCAAGAACTGGCCCTGGCGCTGGAGGCCAGTCTCGGTCCCAGCGAGCGCCGTCGGCTGCGCCTGCGCATCCAAGAAGTGAAACACCTGAGCGCGCCGCCCCAGGGCGAGCTGGTGATCACCGCCGGTCTGCGCGCCCTGCAACGCGCCCTGGAACAAAGCGACGGCCCCCCCGTTCTCGCCACCCTCATCCCCCGCAGCAGTTACCGGCGCGCCATCGCCGGCAGCCCGCGCAACACCAGCGCCCTCTACATCGACCAGCCCCCCGGGCGGTACCTGCAACTCCTCAAGGCCGTGCTGCCCAACGCCCGGCGGGTGGCCTTCATGACCAGCCCGCAAAACGCCCCCCTGGAGCGCCGGCTGCGCCATGTCGCCGCCCGCCTCGGCCTGCGCCTGGAGACCGCCCGCATCGAGAGCGCGAAGGACCTGCCCCGCGCCATCCGCCGGCTGTTTCCCGACAACGACGCCCTCCTTGCCCTGGCCGATCCCACGGTGTACAACCGCTACACCCTGAAGAACATCCTTCTGGCCAGCTATCGCCACAGCCTGCCCGTGATCGCCTACTCCCGCTCCTTCGTACGTGCCGGTGCCCTGGCCGCGGTGTACACCACCCCCTCGCAACTGGGGCTGCAGCTGGCCGAACTCCTCTCCCAATGGCTCGTCGATCCCAGCGAACTGCCCGCCCCCCGTCACCCGGATTATTTCCTGGTGGAAGTGAACCGGCCGCTGGCCCAATCCCTGGGGCTCAGCCTCCCCCACGACGCCGTTCTCATGGACCGGTTGACCCGCTTCCCCGGAGAGGGCCCATGAATCGCCGGCTGGCCCAGATCCTCGCCCTGAGCAGCGGCACCCTGATCCTGCTCACCGCGCTGATCCTGGTGGGCTACTTCACCCTCCAGGATTACCGCGCCATCCGCCAGCAACTGAGCGAGCGCAGCGACGATCTGGCCACCGCCTTCGCCCAACTGGTCTCCTTTCCCCTGTTCACCGGCGACCGTGAACTGCTGCAGCGTCACCTCAGACGCATCCTCGACCACCCGCTGGTGATCGGCGTCGAAGTCCGCGATCCTGACGGCCGGCTGCTGGCCCGCGAAGGCAGCCCCCGCCCCGGCGACGGCCTCAGTGTCACCCGACCGGTGCGCACCGAGGCCCTGGACGCCGGCGAAGAAGCCATCGGCCTGGACGCCCCGCTCCCCCCCGCCCGCTTAGGCAGCATTCGCCTGGGCATCTCCCTGGCCGACAGTCAGGCGCGCAAAAACGCCTTGCTGCGCCAGAGCGCCCTCATCCTGCTGCTGTGTCTGCTCATTGGCGGCGGACTGGCCTGGTGGCTCGGTCGCCGCCTCGCCCGCCCCATCCGTGAGCTCTCCGAGGCCGCCGAGGCCCTCTCCCGCGGCGAACTCGAACGCCGGGTGACCCCCGCCGGGCCGCTGGAGGTCGCCTCCCTCGGGCGTGAATTCAATGCCATGGCCGAGGCACTGGCCCATGCCCACGAAGAAATGCAACGGGAAGTGGAACGCGCCACCGCCGCCCTGCAGCGTTCGCTACGACGGTTGGAAGAAAAGAACCGCGAACTGGAGGCCGCCCGCCGCCAGGCCCAGGCCGCCAGCGACGCCAAAGGGCGTTTTCTGGCCAACATGAGCCACGAGATCCGCACCCCCATGAACGCCATCGTCGGTTTCACCCGCCTGCTCTACAAGGCGAGCGCCGATCCGGCCCAGCGTCATCACCTGCTCACCATCCAGCACTCCGCCGAGAGCCTACTCACTCTCATCGACGACATCCTCGAACTGGCCCAGATGGAAAAGGGCCAGGTCCACTTGCGGGCGGTGGACTTCCAGCTGCGCGAGATCCTGGACGACGTCTGCGCCCTCCTCGCCCCCCTGGCCCACGAAAAACAACTGGAACTGGCCCTCTTGATCGATCCCGGCGTTCCAGACGCCCTCATCGGCGACCCCTGCCGGCTGAAACAGATCCTCAACAATCTCATCGGCAACGCCATCAAATACACCCCCGCCGGCGAAGTGACCATCCGGGTCACCGTGAAAGAAAGCGGCGAGCGCGACGTGATGCTCGAATTCAGCATCCGAGACAGTGGCATCGGCATCGACAAACGCCAGCGGCGACGTATCTTCCAGGCCTTCAGCCAGGGCGACGAGGCCGTCACCCGCCATTACGAAGGCAGCGGACTGGGACTCACCATCGCCCGCAGCCTGGTGGTGCGCATGGGCGGAGAGATCGACTTCGAGAGCCAGCCGGGACACGGCACCACCTTCTGGTTCACCGCCTGGATGCAGCGTCGCGAGGAGGCTCGCCCTTCCCGTCCGCTCAGCGGCCACGAAGCGGTTCTGGTGGAATCCCACCCCCTCTCCCGGCTGGCGCTCACCCAAGACCTGGAACGCCTGGGCGCCGTCGTGCACCCCTTCGAGCGCCTGCGACAGGCCCAGGGCGACACCCGCTGGGAGAGCGCCTCACTGCGACTGATCGCCTTGGGCAGTCCCCGGCGATTCGACCAGCACGCACTGCGGGAGGTGGCCCGACTGAATCGAGACCCGCGCAATCTCATTCTGGCCAACAGCGCCTCCCTGGCCGACTACCAGATACTGGCGCAGCACGGCATCCCTGCCCCGGTGAACAAACCCGTTCCCCGGCGGTTGCTCGAGGAACGGGTGGAACAACTACTCCACCCCTCCAGCGGCGGCCCCGGTGCCGAGGACGAGGCCCCGCTGGCGCCGGGGCGCATCCTGGTATGCGAAGACAACGCCGTCAATCGGGCTCTCTACCTGGCGCTGTTCCAGGAACTGGGCCTGGAGGCCGAGATCCTCGACAGCGCCGAACAGACCCTGGAGCGGCTGGAACACGGCGGCGCCGACCTGGTGATCATGGACGTCCACATGCCCGGAATGAGCGGTCTGGAGGCCATCCGTCGCATCCGTGCCCTCCCCGGCGCGGCGGCCGCCATCCCCATCGTCTGTGTCAGCGCCGACGTCTTCAGCCAGTCCGACTGCCTGGCCGCCGGTGCCGATGCCTTCCTCGCAAAACCCATCGACGAACAGGCCTTGGAGTCACTGCTGGAACAGCATCTGGGTCGACAGCGCCGGCGGCGGGAAACGGCCCTCTCGCAACGCATGCGACAACGGCTGTTGCCGCTGTTCCTCGAGGCCTTGCCGCAACATCGCGAACGGATCGAACGCAGCTGGTCCGCGGGAGACATCGCTGCCCTGCGCGCTGAACTGCACAAACTGGATGGGGCCTGTGCCTACTGCCACCTGCCACGGCTGTGCCGAACGGTGCGCGCCCTCTCCCGCTGCCTCAAACGCGGCGGCCCCGAGGCCGGGGCCTTGATGGCGGAGCTGCGCCGGGCGATGGAGGAATTGCTGTCCCCCCTCCCGACAGACTCCCTTACAGATCACTCCAGGAAGAACGCCGGCGACCCGCCAGCCGGGTGATCAGCAAACCGCCGACGATCCCCACCGCCAGTACCAGCGCCCCGCTCAGAAACCAGTCCCGCTGGCGGGCGTCGCGCATCGCGGCACTCTCCTGGCGCAAGGTGAGCAATTCACGGCGCAGGCTCACCAGTTCGGTCTTCAAGGTCTCGTTCTCATCCTGGAGCGCCAACACATTGCGACTGGCCTCCCGGATTCGCTGCCACCGGGCCTCGGCCTCGCCGCGTGCCCGGCGCGCCTCCTCCAGGGCCTCACGCAAGCGGGCATTCTCCGATTTCAGTGTCTCGTTCTCCTGCCCCAGCCTGGCAGTCCGCGTCTCCAGTTCTTGCGCCCGTCGCTCCAGTTCGGCCAAGCGATCCCGTGCCACCGGTTCGGGCTGCAGGTAACGCTGCAACACCCAGCCCTCCTTGCCATCGGCGGTGCGTACCCGGGCATAGCCGTCGTCGCTGCGCTCCAGCACGGTGAGCGCCGTCCCCGTAGGCAGCATCTTGAGAATGCGGTGCTCGGTGCCGGGTCCGCCACGCAGGGTGATCTCGAAGCGATCGGTGACATAGGCCGATGTCTCGGCCGAGGCGATCGACGGCCCCAGGATCAGGAGCCAGCACAGGAAAACGAAGGGCATGGAAAGCGACTCACGGATGACAAGATTGCGGCGATTTTCCCACCCCCCCGTCAAGGGAACAAGGGCCTCAGCGATCCACCGCCTCACCGGGAAGCCTCCCCTCGCCGAGGATCATCCCGGCCACGACACGCCGCACCTCCGAGGCGGCCTGAGTCCGCAGGCGTGCCTCGGCCTGATCGGCATCCAGGGCCGCGGCCTTCAACGGCACCCGGCGTTCGGCCTGCACCCGGCCGCGCGCATCTTCCAGGGTCAATCCCAACAGGGCGCGCACCCAATACCAGCCACTCTGGTGACCCACCGGGGTCACCTCCAGGGTGATCCGCAGACGGTATCCGCCCGCCCCCCGGCTCACCCCCAGGGCGGTCAGGGCATCCCCTGCCGCGCCCTGCAACATGGCCGGGTCGGCGGAGACGGCCAGCCGCAGTTCCGCCAGGGCCGTCATCAACCCCTGCTGCACCGCCCCGGCCTCCAGCGACGGCGTCGGCGGCCGCCGGGCCGTCACCACCCCCAAGGCAGAGGCCAGACCGGAACGGGTCAACAAGGCCTTTTGCGCGGCATACCAGGCCCGAACCCGCGCTAGGGGATCAGCGCTACGGGCATGCTCCAGGGCAATCTCCACACGCCGGTCCAACTGCTGCAGCGCCCGGCGCAACCGCTGGGCCGCGGGTTTGCGTTCCAGCACCGCCAGGGCGTAGAACAGGTCGCGCCGGCGATCATGCCATACATCGACGATCTCCACCCCCTCCACCACCTGGTCGGTGAAGGTACGCACCTCCCGGGCGACGGAACGCTCCAGGTGCCGTTGCAATTCACCACCACCCTGCTCGCTGCGGTAACGTGTGAGGTCCCGGCTGTCCGCCTGGATGCGGACCCGGAAGGCCTTGGCCAGCTCGGCGCGGGCGCGGTCCTGGGCCAGTTCCAGTCCAGGCCCCTGGCCCCGACCGATGAGGTAACGCTCGCCGGGATAGGCCGCCGGCTCCCCTCGCAGCCACTCCGGCGGACCCTGACGCCCGCCGGCACAGGCACTCAACAATCCCACCAGCAACAGCGATAACAACAACCCTCGCATGGCTCAATCCTCGTGGTAGACGTGTATCCGAATCCATTCGTCGTCGGGGGCGGCCTCCCAGGCCTGCAGCACCCCGGGGTCGATCCAGCGGGCGGTGAGGAAACGGGTCTCTCCGGCCTCCAGGGCCCATTCACCCAGCGACAAGCGGGCCAGGACACGCCCCCGGGCATCATAGAGCCCCAGCTCGCCCCGGTAGTCTCCAGGGGGGAGGAACAAACGGGCGAGGCGAAAGTTGTCGGGCAACAGCTGCCAGGTGCGGGTGTCGGCCCGCTCACTGAGCACGCCGATGAGGTTCACCATCACCCCCAGCAGGGCGTCTTCCTTGTGCGCCTTGCGGGTGGCCTCGGATTTCACCAGCGCCCGGGCGATGGCACGGGCGAGCAGTTTGGGCATCTGCCGCTCCAGGGCCTGCTGCGACAGGCGGGCCACGTCCTCGGCCTTCTCCAGCACCACCGAGTGCGGGCCGAGGTGGAACTCGGCCCGTGCCACCGGCGATGGCCGTGGCACCGGATAAGGCAACGCGATACGGACCAATCGACCGCTCTCGGGATCGTGGATCAACAGGCTGCTCTCCAACCACAAGGGGGCGAGGTTGTCGAGATAGATCAGGACCACTTGGGCGAGGCGGGCACTGCGCCGGGGATCCAGTTCGGTGGCGTCATCGGCCAGGGCGAAGCGCTCCCTCAGCCGTCGGGCCTCGTCGTCGAGTCCGAGGGCGGCGGTGACCCGCACCAAGTCCCGTTGCAGGGTGGGGGGAACGGGCAAGGCATAGGGGCTGTCCCGGTCCTCATAGGCCTCGAGGGCCTTGCGGTAGGCCACCCGCGCCTGATCCCACTCCCCCAGCGCCTCGAAGATCATCCCCGCCAGCCAGCGGGCGAAGGGATCCTCCGGCTCGCCCTGCTGCGCCAGGACCTGGGAGACGAGGTCGATCTGCAAGGCCTCTACCCGGGCCTCATCCAACCGCCCGGCACGCAGATAGGCCAAGGCGAGGAAGACGTGCACCAGGCGACGCTCATAGGGGGCACCGGCGTAACTGCGCCGGCCTTCGTTGACACTGACGGCGGCGGCCTGCTCGCCGACACTCAGCACCGCCGCCTCCTCCAGCAGGCGGGCGGCCTGGCTCAGTGTCTGGATGGCACCGTCCCAGTCTTCGAGCTGGAACAGCAGCAGGCCGCGGTTGAGAAGATAAAGGGGGAGATCTCGCTCGGCGGCGTTTTCACCGTCGGCCTCCAGGGCCTGGAGGGCCTTGCGGGGTTCGCCGGCCACCAGCGGCGCCTCCACCGCCTGCATGCGTTCGTGGTAGGCGGCGCAACCCGGCAGGATCAGCAACGCCACCAGGAGGACGGCGCTCCGGGTTCGCCCTCCCCTGCCCATGGGGTTCAGGGACGCAACGACTTGCCAGTGATGAATTTCTTGATCTTTTTCTGGCCGATCCACACCTTGCGGTTGTCGGCCAGGTCGATGAGGGTGAGGTCCACCTGGTAGTAACGTACTTGGCGCTTGCCTTCCCGGTCGATGATGCTGCTGATATCGCCCTGGAGCATGAAATCGGCCCCCAGTTCCTGGCCCATGGCCTTGCGGGTGGCCTCGGAGGCGTGGAGTTCCTGGTCCTTGCGCTCGGCACGCAGCTCGCCGCGCTCGTGGGGAGCGGCGACGAAGTCCACCCGGCCGGAGTTGATCAGTTCACGCTCGATGTCGTTGATGAAGGTGGTGACGTTGATGTGTTCGTGACTGAGGTTGCGGATGGTGCCGACGATCACCGCGGGACGACGCCCGGTGCGTTGCTGGAACTCACTCAGCCAGGGGCGGGACAGAACGTCGCGCACCATTTCTTCGGCCACCAGACGGGAATCGGTGTCGTTCCACACCCCGGAGAGATCGCGAACCTCATCGACACCAATGCGTTCCACACGGGTGGCGCAGGCGGCGAGGACGACGGCGAACAACAGGATGGAACCGATACGGCGGAGGGCACTGGTCATGGATGCTTCCTCGTTCAGCGGGTCTCGAACAGGCGCCCGGCGTTGTCTTGCAGATAACGCAGGAAGTCCTGGTTCATGGTCTGGACGTTGTCCATCATTGCCTTCACGGCCCGGGTATCCAGTTCGGCCAGGGAGTAGACGTCGCCGCTGCGCTTGTCCTTCCAGCGGGCGACGATCCGGGCGCCGGCGAGGTTGAGGCGGGTGAGGTTTTCGATGTCGCGGGAGATGCTCTGCTCCAGGCGGCGGTCCTCCCCCTGGCCGCTGGCGGTGAGGTAGTCGCGGCTGATCACTTGCAGGCGGGAACTGAGGATACGGGCGATCTCGGCACGGGCACGATCGTCGGCCACCGAGCGTTGCAGCGAGGCATCGCCCATGGGGGGAGCCATGCCCACCCCGTGCAGCAGACGGCCACGACGGTCGTCCACCACTTGGGTGCCTTCGTTGACCCAATCGGGGGCGCCTTTGATGCGCAGGTCGCTCTCCACCAGGGTACGCCCGCCGCAGGCAGTCAAGGCCAGCAGCACAAGGGTGATGATCCATCCATTGGCTCGCGGTTTCATTCACGTCCTCCCTCGTCGCTGAGGGTGATTATATCCTCCTCGCCTTCGTTGGTACCACTGCGGCGCCGGTAGGCACGGAACAGGGCCCTGGAACGCAGCGGACGCCCTCCCAGCAGGGGGGCCAGGGCGGCACGGGTGAGGCGGCGCAGTTCGGCACGATGGCGGCTGGGGCGGCCGGCGGCGAGGTCCAGCAGGGCCTCGCCCGGCAGCCCGGCCTCCCCGGCGGCGACGGGACGGGGCGGGTGACCGGGCCGGCACTGGTAACGGCGATCGGCCTCGAGGGGGCGGCCGTGGATATCATGCTGCAACTCCAGGGCATAGCCCAGTTCGGCCAGCAGGTCGCGTTCGAACACCCTCAGGGCGGCTTCAGGGGCGGGGCCGGCGAGGGCGGCCAAGGTGTGGCCATAGCGGGCGAACAATGCCGGGGCAGGGTCATCACGCGGCCACAGGCGGATGAGCAGCTCGTTGAGGTAGAGGCCGTAGAAGGTGTGGGGCGGGGTGAGCAACAACGGTATTCCGGCGGCCTCGGCCTGGGTGAGGGTGTGGAGTTCGCCCCGGCCACGCCAGGAACAGCGCAGCGGCAGGAAGGGCTGCAGGACACCGCGCAGGCGGGACTTGGGCCCCCGCCCACCCCGGGCGATCGCCCCCACCCGGCCATGATGGGGGGAAAACAGCTCCAGTAACAGCGAAGTATCGCGATAAGGGCGGCGGTGGAGGACGAAGGCTGGTGTCAGTTCGACCCGTTCACTCATCGTCCCGGTAGCCGAGGCTGCGCAGGGCGCGCAGATCGTCGGACCAGCCCTCGCGCACCCGCACCCAGAGCTGGAGGAAGACCTTGTGGCCGAACAGACGCTCCATGTCTTCGCGGGCCTCGCGACCGATGGTCTTGAGTTGGCGCCCGCCCTTGCCGATGACGATGGCCTTCTGCCCCGACCGCTCCACCCAGATGAGGGCATCGATCTCCAACAGGCCGTCTTCGCGAGTATGGAAACGTTCGATCTCCACCGCGATGCGGTAGGGCACCTCTTTGCCCAAATGGCGCATGAGCTTCTCGCGGATCAGCTCGGCGGCCAGGAAGCGCTCGCTCTTGTCGGTGATCTGGTCAGGAGGAAAGTAAGGCGGCCCTTCGGGCAGCAGACGCCAGACCGCGTCTTCCAAAGGGGCCACTTCGCCACGAATGGCCGCCAGGGGGATGACCTCGGCGAAGTCGTATTTCTCGCCCAGGGTCTTGAGGTGGGGCAACAAGTCCCGTTTGTCCTTGACCTTGTCCACCTTGTTGACCACCAGGATGGTGGGGCGACCGGCCTGGCGGATGTGCTCCAGCACCATGTCGTCTTCGTCGGTCCAGCGGGTGCCTTCCACCACGAACACCACCCCATCGACATCGGCCAGGGCGGCACGGGCGGTGCGGTTCATGTATTGGTTGATGGCCCGCTTGGCTCCCTTGTGCAGCCCGGGGGTGTCCACGTAGATCGCCTGGCCCCGGGGGGTGGTCTTGATGCCCAACACCCGTTGGCGGGTGGTCTGGGGGCGGGGCGAGGTGATGGAGACCTTTTGCCCCAGGATGGCGTTGAGCAGAGTAGATTTGCCGACGTTGGGCCGGCCCACCAAAGCGACGAAGCCGC
>JALSHN010000326.1 GCA_026982215.1 Gammaproteobacteria bacterium | reverse complement strand
GGGGGGGTGGGTGAGTGGCGGCCCGCAGAGGCATTGCTGAGGCACCGACGGGATCTCGAGCCGGGGCGCTTCGCCTTTCTCTCCGGGGGGGAAGGGGCCTGGACTTGGCTGGGGCGTTTCTGGGGGCCGGTGGCGGGGTTGCCTGACGGGCCGGTGCAAGATGAGTGGTTGCCGCGTATCGAGTATGCCTTGCCTCGGGCGCGGTATGCAGGTGGGATCGATGTGGCGGCCAATGTGCGTTGGTTGTTGGCCCGGCGTCCCCCCGCCGAGGCGGCGGCACGGTGGTTGGGGCTGAATGAGGAGGCGGGCCGCTTCCGCCAGGTCTATACCGCTGCGGCTTTGGGTTTACAGGGGTTTCTCGCCGCTTTGCAGGGGGATCCGCAGAGTGATCGGTGGTTGCGGCTGGCTTATGAGGCCAATCCCGAGGACCGCTGGGTGGCGGGAGCCTTCGCTCAACGGTTGATGGAAACTTTGCCGCAGGCCCGGGTCCAAGGTATGGATGAAGACCGCGCCTTGAAGCGGATTTTGGCGGTGCGGGCGGATTTCCTTCCGGCCCTGCGGCGTGCTTACCGTCTGGCGCGGGAGCGGGGGGAGGCGGAGAAGGCCGCGCGCTTGGCGGCGCAGATCCGTGCCTTGAGTCCTTATGAACGTATGGAGGGGGGGCACGGGGGGGGGCAGACCCCTGTGCTAAACTGAGCAAGCCATGTCCAAGGTCTCGGTGCTCAAATACGTCCCCGGTCACAAGGGGAACGCCCTGCAGACCCATCCCTTGCATCGCGTTCGCCGTCTGACCCAGTTGGGTACCTTGGTGTTGCTGGTGCTCATCCCGGTCAGTGGCCTGTTCCGTATCGATCCGGTGGATGGGGCCTTCGTGGTGCTGGATCGCCAGATCTGGTTTTCGGATTTCTTCATCGTCTTCGGTTTGTGGCTGGCCATCGCCAGCGGTCTGGTGATCACCTATTCCATGCTGGGGATGGTGTTCTGTGGTTGGGCCTGTCCTCAAAACACCCTTTCCGAGTGGGCCAATCAGATGACCCATCGTCTGTTGGGACGACGGGCAGAGGTGACGCTGGACGGGGCCAAGATGGAGGTGGCGAGTCGTAAGAACCGTCCGCTCAACTGGGTGTTGCTCGGTCTGGTCTATTGGGCGGCCGCCATGGCCTTGGCGCTCATTCCGATGTTCTATTTTTATCCCCCGGACGTTGTCTGGTCCTTCGTGACGTTCCGGGAAGACGAGCGCTTGGCGGGGTCGCTGCATTACATCTATTTCGTCTTCACCTTGATCATTTTTCTCAATATCGCCTTCATCCGGCACTTCATGTGCCGCTTCATGTGCATCTACAAGATCTGGCAACACGGCTTCAAGACCAAGGACACGCTCCACATCGCTTACGATGCCAGCCGTGCGGAGGATTGTGCCCGTTGCAGCAAGTTGTGTGAGAGTCAGTGTTTCCTCGGCCTCGATCCCAAGAATACCGAGACCTACGACGCCTGCATCAATTGCGGTGAGTGCATCGTCGCTTGTGATGCGGTGCACGCCAAGAAGGGGGAGCCGGGACTGTTGCGCTTCGAGGTGGGGGAGCGGGAGGATGCCCGTCTGTCCACTTTTCGTTCCAATCTCTCCGGCTTCGTCGGCCGGGTTCGCTGGACCATCCCCTTCACTGTGTTGGGCCTGATCTTGTTTGCCTGGGGGTTGTACAGCTATCAGCCGCAGCGGTTGACGGTCTATCCGGCCAAGGAGGATGGGGTGCAGTTACACGATCAATATCGTATCGATCTGGCGCACAAGCTCTATCGTCCGGCCGAAGTGCGTGTGGCGGTGGAGGGGTTGCCGCCGGGGAGTTATCGCTTGTCGCGGGAGCGGGTGCATTTCCAGAGCACCGGCCGGGCCGAGGTGCGGTTGCGTATTCTCCCGGGTCTGGAGCCGGGGATTCATACGTTTTTGGTGCGGGCCGCTTCCGACGATGGCTGGTCGGCGGCGTTCCGGGTACAACATTTCGTCGCCGAGGGCGGCGGAGCAGAGGAGGGCTGAGCGATGAAAAAGGATCGCGATGCGGCCGAATACAACGCCTCGGTGACAGAGGTGAAGCAGAACCGGTGGGGTGAGTTGCCGGAGGACAATTTCGGTTATGCCTCCGATGAGGAGCGCCGTAACAAGCGCGGTCTGGAGGATTGGGAACTGACGGAACACATGCCGGAGTCCCAGAAGCGGGTGCCGCCGTGGTTCATCGCCGTGGTGGCGGTGGTGTTGTTGGTGGCGGTGGGGCTGAGCTTCCCGTTCTGGGGCGACCGTCCCGGTTATGAGCGGGAGTGGATCAATTGGGGCTTTGGGGCAGCGTTGCTCTATATCGCCGTGGCCTCCGCCTTCGTCTATTTCATGGTGAATTTCTACGGTTCCAAGTGGGCCGGCCGCCTGGATTCGGACAAGACCGAGGATGATCAGGAGAAGCGGGAGGGGAAAGATTGAGATGCCCGTTTCTTGGTAGGGGGCTTACGGCCTTGGGGCTGTCGGCGCTGTTGGCGGCGTGCGGACCCAGTGAGCCGGTGGCAAAGGTCCAGTTGCCGGAAGCGGACAGTCCCGCCGCCCGCTTGGTGGCCGATCGTTGCGGTCGTTGTCATGCGCCGCCCGATCCGCGGCGCCACAGTGCCGAGGAATGGCCTGCGGTGGTGGAGCGGATGCGGGTGCACATGGTGCGCCAGGCCAACGAGGTGTTGAGCGATGAGGAGACGCGGGTGGTGTTGGAATATCTCACCCGCCATGGGAGGAAATCGTGATCAGTCGGTTGCTGTTGTCGGTGGTGGTGTTGGCGCTCGCGTCCTGTAGCGGAGGGCTGGGGGGGACCTTGCCGCCACAGAAGTGGGGGGAGCACATCGTGCAGGTGGAGGTGCGTCCGCCGGTGCCGAGACAGGGGATGAACGAGTTTTTGGTGGTGGTGAGTGACGAGCGCCGCCGCCCCGTTTCCGATCTGATCGTGTCGTTGCGGGCCGATGACGCCCAGAAATGGCGTCAGGCGATTCAGGACGGCCGCACCGGGGTGTATCGCCGTGCCATTCAGGTGGATGATCCGGCCAATCAGACGCTTCAGGTGCATTTGAAGCGGCGCAGTGGCGAGGAGGTGGTGCTGTACTTTCCCATCGCCGCGGCCTTGGAGCGGGCCGGGGGCGGTTAGTCGTCTCGCTGGGGCCGGGGGGTGTTGCAGTTCCAGCAGATTTCCAGCGGGAGTTCCACTTCTTCTCCGCAATTCGGGCAGCGCCAGTGGCCGTGGCCGGGTTGGCGCAGGCGTTTTTCGTAGGCGGCGATCAGGGCGCGGGCACGGGGGTAGTCCCGTGAGTCTTCGATCCATACCTCGGGGGTGGCATCCACGGGGATCTCGCCCATGATGCCGGTGAGCAGGGCACCATGGACGATGGCGGGGATGCCGGCATCGCGCAATTGGTCTTTGATCAGCTCGGCCTCCAAGAGGTGGGCGGCACGGTAGACCCGTTTCATCTGTCCTCCCACAGCCAGTGTTTCAGGCCCCATTTGGCCGCCAGGGTCTCGGCGGCGTTCTGCCATTGTTCGCTGCGGCTGGGGTGGTTGTAGGCGCTGTGTGCCAGGTGGCGCAGGGCCTGGTCGGGGTCGGGCAGGCCGCTGATCTGGTGGATCAGTTCACCGGCGCCATGACCGACGGCCTCGGCCCCCAGCAGGGTGCCTCGATCCATGTCGGCCACCAGGCGGACGAATCCTTCGGCGGCGTCTTCTCCCAGGGCCTTGGGGTCGCTGGCGAAGGCGGAGAAGCCGACGGCGGGTTCGTGGCCGGCGTCTTCGGCTTCTTCTTCGTTCAAGCCGACCCGGGCCAGTTCCACGGCGCTGTAGATGGCCAGGGGGACGTCGTGCTGGCGGCGCTGAAGGGGGTGTTCGGGGTGGCGGATGTTGTGGATGACCGTCGCGGCGTCGGCCAGGGCCTGGTTGGCGGTCATGGCACCACCGATGCAGTCGCCGATGGCGTGGAGGCCGGGGGCGAGGCGGAGGTGGCGGTCCACCGGCAGGCGGCCGTCGCCCTCGGGGTGGATGCCGACGGTTTCCAGCCCGAGGCCGCGGCTGTGGGGTACGCGTCCAGTGGCCAGCAGCAGCCAGTCCACTTCCAGGGTGTGGCCGTCGTCGAGCTGGATTCGTACGGTGGTGTCGTCGGCCTCGGCGCTGCGCAGACGGGCGCGGCGGGGTTCGGGGGTTCCGCTGGCTTGCAGGGTCTCCTGGAGGGTCCGGCGGGCGGCGGCGCTGAAGGGGAGCCGCTGCCAGGGGGGCGTGGTGCCGCTGATCCATTCCAGTTCGAGGCCGAATTGCCGCAGGATGAATGCCAGTTCGCTGGCGATGACGCCGCCGCCCACCAGGGCCACCCGGCGTCCTGGCGGCAGGGGGCGTTGGAAGAGTTCGTCAGTGGTGAGGATGCGGTCGGGCTGGAGGGTGACGCCGGGGGGCAGACGGGGGTGCGAGCCGCTGGCGATGACGATGTGGCGGGCCTCGATGCGGCGCTGGCCGGTGTCGCCATCGATGATCACCCGCCCGGGGCCGTCCAGCCGCCCCCAGCCGTGTTCCCGGCGTACGCCGAGGCGGGTGAGGTAGTCGAGGTAGCTCTCTCTGACGCGTCCTACGACCCGACGTTGGTGCGTCCAGGCGCGTTCCAGGTCGGGCTGGAGCCGGCCCAGCAGGCCGCGTTGGGCCAGCCGCTCGCTTTGGACCAGCAGCCGGGCGCTGTGGTGCCAGTCTTTTTTGGGGACACAGCCGCGATTGAGGCAGCAGCCTCCCCACACGTCGGCCTCGACGAGGGTGACTTCCAGGCCTTGCAGGGCCGCGAGCACGGCGGCACGATAGCCGCCCGGGCCGGAGCCGATGATGATCAGGTCCATGGGCGTGGATCGTCTCGTTGGGATGGAGTTCTCAGTCTATCAGGGAACCGTTCGCTTGCCGCGTCGGCCCAATTTTATGTCGAGATGAAAAATCAAAGACATGGGGATGGGGTAATGTGGCGGAATATGTTGTGGTTGCTGGGAGGTTGCTGGGCCGTACTGGCGACGGCGGCGGAGTTCCCTGTGGCGGAGGATCTGCAGCAGGTGGGGCGGGAGGCGCGTGAGCGTGGGGTGCCGGTGTTGTTGGTGTTCGGTGCCTCGGATTGCGTCTATTGCCGCCGTTTGGAGGCGGAGGTGCTGGGGCCGATGTCCCGGGACCGGAAGGCGCTGTCGGTGGTGATCGCCGAGGTGCACATCGACAGCGAGGCGCCGTTGACCGGCTTCGACGGCCGGCCCACCAGTGGCGCGGCCCTCGCAGAGCACTATGGGGTCTCGTTGACGCCGACGGTGTTTCTCATGGCTCCGGATGGCACGCCCCTGGGGCGGCCTCTGGTGGGTTACAACCCCAGTTTCTACGAGGCCTACCTGGAGGCGGCCATCGACTCTGCCCGCGAGCGTCTGGCGGGATCTCAGCCTTGAAGTGCCTCGCGGGCGCAGGCGAACGGGTCGAGTCGGGGACGCCAGCCCAACTCCTCGGCGGCACGGCGGCAGTCCAGTACCAGGGAATGGGCCGCGCCACGGAGCCAGCCGGGATCTTCCACGCGCGGAGTGAGGTGCCAGGCCAGGCGGTGGAGCACGCTGAGCCAGGGGAGGGGAAGCGCGAGGCCACGCCGTCCCAGGTGGCGACGTAGTTCCATCAGGGTGACGGGAGGGTCGGCGGCCAGGTTGAAAGGGCCGCTGACCGCGCGTTGCAACGCCAGACAGACGGCCTGGGCCACGTCGTCTTCCCAGACGCATTGGATCTTCGGGGGTGGTTCGGGGAGTCGGGCGCTCACCGGGGCGGTGAGCAGGCGTTTGAGATAGGGCTGGGCATGACGGCCGAGGATGACGTGCGGTCGGAGGACGACGAAGCGGGTGGCGGGGTGGCGGGCGGCCAGTTCGGCCACTCCGCGCTCCACGGCAATCTTGTCTTCGGCGTAGGCGAAACCGGGGATTCCGCGCAGGGGGGTGTTTTCCGCGAGGCGGGGGGGGTGGTCCGGCCAGGCGCCGTACACCGAGGCCGAGGAGAGGTGGATCACCCGGGGGACGGCGGCGGTCGCCGCCGCCTGGAACAGGCTCAGGCTGCCGTGGACGTTGATGTGCCGCATCCATGCGCGGTCGCGGGCGCGCCTTCCCAGTCGTGAGCGCATCACTACGAAGGCGAGGTGAATGAGGGCGTCGTGTTCGGCGGCGAGGGCTTGGGTGGCGGGGTCGAGGATGTCCAGGCGCCGTTCCCGGTAGCGAGGATGACTGAAGCCCGAGGGGTGCAGGTCGATGCCGGTGACCTGCTCGATGCCGGGCAGGGCCAGCAGGTGAGGGAGCAGGGGACGGGCCAAGTGAGCCGCGGCCCCGGTGACCAGGACCTTCACGGTGAGCGGGGGCGCAGCCGCGGGAGTACTTCGTGGGCCAGCAGCCGCAGGGCGTCTCGTACCTGGGAACTGGGCATGGCCCCGGCCCCCACGGCCAGCAGCAGGCGGTCCACGCCGTCGTCGATCAAGGCCTGGAGGCGGCGGCGGCAATGCTCCGGGTCGCCGACGATCACCATGCCCAGCGCCTCCAAGGCGCGCAGGTGGACGGCATGGCGGAACAGTCGGTGTGCCGGGGCCATCTTGCGGTAGTACTCATAGCCGGCATAGAGGCGTTCCAGGATGGGAGCGGTCTGGTTGAGCAGGTTGCCGTAGAACCATTCGATGGCGCGTTTGCTCAGGCGCCGGGCCTGATGGCGGTCTTGGTGGCAATAAATGCCCACGGTCATGGCCACCGCCCGTTGGCTGCCTTCGCTGGGGGGGGGTGGGTGTTCCGCCCAGGCGGCCTGATAACGACGGATGTCTTCGCGCACCATGAACCAGGGTTTGAAAGGGCCCGCCAGCGCGCCGACGCCCAGGCGGGCGGCGATCTCGAAACTCTCCGGGCTCACCGCCGCCATCCACAGAGGGGGGTGGGGTTGCTGCAGCGGCCGGGGAACGATGACCAGGTCGTGCAAATGGAAGTGCCGCCCCCGGTGGTTCACTCGGGGTTGCTGGAAAAAGGCCCGCAGGATTTCCAGGGATTCCTCGGTGCGGCTGCGGCTCTCCTCCATGGGGATGCCGAAGGTCTGGTATTCCTTGGGGGAGAAACCGCGGCCGAAACCGAATTCCACCCGGCCGCCGGAGATCAGGTCCAAGGTGGCCAGTCGTTCCGCCACCTGCACAGGGTGGTGGTAGGGCAAGGGAACGATGGCATGCCCCAGGCGCAGCCGGCGGGTGCGGGCGGCAGCGGCGCCGAGAAACACCTCGGGTGCGCTGGAGTGGGCATAGCCCGGCATGAAATGGTGTTCCACCACCCAGGCGCCGTGATAGCCCAGTTCATCGGCCAGGACCCATTCCTCCAGAGTCTCCTGGAACAGGGTTTGCTCGTCCCGGTCATCGAAGGGCGGCAGGGACAGTTCGTAGAACAGATCAATGGGCAACGGGGTCTCCACGGGAAGACTCCAAGCGATTTGGTGGGGGAAGGGCTATGGTGTTATCTTGCCGCTTCAACGGCATTTTAGGAAGTGTTAATGGACGTTGACGACCTGGTGATCCTCGAGGACGTCCACTTCAGCCATGGATCGCGGCGTATCCTCACGGGCATTGATATTCGCATCCCCCGAGGCAGTGTCACCACCATCATGGGTCCCTCGGGGACCGGGAAGACCACCTTGTTGCGCCTCATCGGCGGTCAGTTGCGCCCGGATGCCGGACGGGTGGTGGTGGATGGGCACGAGGTGCCGGCCCTTGCGCGGGAGGCCCTGTTCGAGCTGCGCAAACGGATGGGGATGATGTTCCAGAGCGGTGCCTTGTTCAACGACCTCAATGTGTTCGAGAACGTCGCCTTTCCTTTGCGGGAGCATACCCGTCTGCCGGAGTCGATGATCCGCGATCTGGTGTTGATGAAGCTCCATGCCGTCGGGCTGCGCGGTGCGCGTGATCTGATGACCTCGGAACTTTCCGGGGGCATGGCGCGGCGGGTGGCCCTGGCCCGTGCCATCGCCCTGGATCCGATGATGATCATGTACGACGAGCCCTTCACCGGCCAGGATCCCATCACCGTCGGTGTGATCATGCAGCTCATCCGCCGCCTCAACGATGCCCTCGGTCTCACCAGCATCATCGTCTCCCACGACGTGGCCGAAGTCTCCGCCATCTCCGATTATCTCTACGTCATCTCCGAGGGGCGGGTGCTGGATCACGGGCCGCCCGAGGCCTTGTCACGTTCGTCCTCCCAATGGGTACAGCAGTTTCTCCAGGGACGACCCGACGGCCCTATCCCGTTCCATTATCCGGCCCCTGACTATGCCGAGGACCTGCTCGGCCCGGAGCGGGCATCGTGAATGCCCTGGTGCGCCTGGGGGCCTGGTCGCTGAACGGCTTGCGCCGATTGGGGCGGGGGTTCCGGTTTCTGTTGCAGGTCATCTGGCGCCTGCCGGGGGTGGTGATGCAGCCGCGCCTGTTCACTGCCCAGCTCTATTCGGTGGGGGTGCTCACCACCCAGATCATCGCCGTCTCGGCCTTGTCGGTGGGGATGGTGCTCGGTCTGCAGGGCTACAACACCTTGGTGGATTTCAATGCCGAGGCCTCCCTGGGGCAGATGGTGGCTCTGTCGCTGGTGCGTGAACTGGGGCCGGTGCTCACCGCCCTGTTGTTCGCCGGGCGGGCCGGTTCGGCGCTCACCGCCGAGATCGGCCTGATGAAGGTCACCGAACAGATCTCGGCCATGGAGATGATGGCGGTGGATCCGTTGCGACGGGTGGTGGCGCCGCGTTTTCTCGCCGGGGTGATTTCCGTCCCGTTGCTGGCGGCCCTCTTCAGCGCCATTGGTGTGTTGGGGGGCTACTTGGCCGGCGTGGGCCTGCTGGGGGTGGACGGGGGAGCCTACTGGTCGCAGATGCAGGCCAAGGTGGATTTCTATGAAGACATCGTCAATGGCGTCATCAAGAGCATGGTATTCGGCTTCGTGGCCAGTTGGATCGCCGTCTTCGAAGGCTACGATGCCGTTCCCACCACCGAGGGGGTCAGTCGGGCCACCACCCGCACGGTGGTGCACACGGCCTTCGCGGTGCTGGCCTTGGATTTCGTCCTCACCGCCATCATGTTCGGGGATTGATCATGAAACGAACCTATCTGCTGGAACTCTCCGTCGGCCTGTTCGTGGCGTTGGGGATCGCCGCCTTGGTGTTTCTCGCCCTCAAGGTGAGCAACCTCGCCCAGGTGGGTGTCACCGACGGTTACCATCTGCTGGCCCGGTTCGATCACGTGGGTGGACTGCGGGTCCGCTCACCGGTCACCATCGCCGGGGTGCGGGTGGGGCAGGTGAGTGACATCCGGGTCGATCCGGAAACCTTCGAGGCGGTGGTGAAGCTGAGCATCGATCCCGGTTATCGCCTCCCCAGCGACACCTCGGCGCAGATCTACACCGCGGGTCTGCTGGGTGAGCAGTACATCGCCCTGGAGCCCGGAGGCGAAGAGGATTATCTCGGCGATGGTGACGAGATCGCATTGACCCAGTCGGCCATCGTGCTGGAACGGGTGTTGGGGCAGTTCCTGTTCCAGAAGGCAGCGGGTGAGTGAGGCTGATGGTGCTCCCGCTGGTGGCCCTGCTGCTGATCTCCCTCCCCGCCTGGGGGAGCGGGCTCACCCTGGAGGCAGCGATGGAACGGGCGGTGGCGGTGGATCCACGACTGGAGGTCCGCCGCCAGGAAGTGGCCCATGCCCGTGCCCTGCTCCAGGAAGTGGAGGGGCAGCTGGGGCCGCGGATGGATCTCGATGCCTTCGTGGGCCTGTCACCGGCGGTGAGCGGCAGCCCTTTCGAGGCCGAGCCCTGTGGCGGCAGCGGCCAGTCCCCCTGTCGTCTGCGGCGGGATCGTTACAGCCTCGAAGAGGGGCTTTCTCCGTGGTTGTTCACCCAGTTCACCTTGGTGAAGCCCCTCTATACCTTCGGCAAACTGGAGCAGTACCGTGATGCCGCCCTGGCCAATATCCGCGTGCGCGATGCCGCAGTGCGCCTCACCCGTGGTGAGATCCGTCTCCAGGTGGGGCAGGCCTATTACGGTTACCTCGCCGCCGTCACCGCCGCGGCCTTCCTCGAAGACGCCGAGGGGCGTATCCAGCGCGCCGAGCGGCTCATCGAGGGTTGGCTGGAGGAGGGTGAGGGCGAGGCCAGCCCGGCCGATCTCTACGCCATCCAGACCGGCAAGGCGGTGGTGGCGGCCTATCGTGCCCAAGCGCAGGGGATGCGCCAAGTGGCGGAGAAGGCCCTGCGGCTGTTGGTGCAACTGCCCGAAGAGCGTCCATTGGTGCTGGCCGAGACCCGTTTGCGTCCCTTGGGGCCACCGCCGGAGGAGCCGTTGGACCGCCTCACCCACGAGGCCTTGGAGCAACGCCCGGAAATGACCCAACTGGAGCAGGGACAACGGGCGCGTCGGGCCTTGATGCGGGCCAAAAAGCTGGATCACCGCCCCAACCTCTACCTGGGGGTGGTGGGGGCCTTCAGCTTCTCCCCCGCTCGAGAACGGCTCAACAACCCCTATGTCTATGATCCCTTCAACGACTACGGCCTGACTCCGGTGGTGGGGATCCAATGGCAGTGGCGTCCGGAGATCCAGCAGGCCAAGGTGGAACAGGCCCGCTCGGAGCTGGACTCCCTGATCGCCCAAGGGGAATTCGCCCGCCGTGGCATCCCCTTCCAGGTGGCGGAACAATACCACCAGGCCCACGCCGCCCATCAGGAACTCTCGCAGCTGGAACAGGGCGCCCGTGCCGCCCGCCGCTGGCTGGTGGCCGCCTACAGCGACTTCGAAGCAGGGGTGGAATCGGCGGACAAGCTGGCCACTGCCTTCCAGGCCTACCTGCTCGCCTACAGCCAGTATCTTCAGGCGGTGTACCGCTATAATGTGCACCGGCTGCGTCTGGACCAGGTCATTGGAGCCTACCCATGAAGAGCTTGATGAGTTTGATGTTTTTTCTCGTCGCCTGGCCGGCTGCGGCCAATGTCCAGGCGCGTGGCGACGATCCCCAGGCGCTGGTGCAATCGGTGGCCGAACAGGTGTTGAGCGAGTTGCGGCGCGACAAGGCGGCGCTCCAGGCCCATCCAGAGCGGGTCAATGCCATCGTCGATCGCTACATCCTGCCGCACGTGGATTTCGAGCGCATGTCCCGCTGGGTGCTGGGCAAACACTGGCGCCGGGCCAGTCCCGAGCAGCGGCGGCGTTTCGTGGCGGAGTTCAAAAAACTGCTCATCCGTACCTACGCCACCTCGCTGTTGGAGTACACCGATCAGACCCTCACTTTCCTCCCCTTCCGCGGCGATCCGGCCTCCGGCAAGGTCACCGTGCGTTCACAGGTCGAGCAGCCCGGTGGTTTCCCCATCCCCATCGACTACAAGCTCCACCGGAGCAAGGATGGCCGCTGGCTGATCTATGACATCCTCATCGACGGCGTGAGTCTGGTGAGTAACTACCGCGCCAGCTTCGCCCGCGAGATCAACCGCCGCGGTCTCGACGAACTCATCGAGACCCTGGCGGAAAAAAACCGTCAGGGCGGTGTATGAGCCGCGCCCAGGTGCAATGGTGTGACGGTCGGGTGCGGGTGAGCGGCAGTCTCGACTTCGACAGCGTGCCTGGCCTGGTGGATATCCCTTGGGGCGAGAGCGCGCCCCCCCGGATCGAAGTGGAGCTCGGCGCGGTCCGTCGGGTCGACTCCGCCGGGTTGGCCCTGTTGCTGGAATGGGCGCGGGCGGCGCGTCGTCAGGGGCGAGCGATCCACTTCCGCCACACCCCGGAACAACTCAAGAGCCTGGCCCGCGTCACCGGCGTGGATGCCATCCTCTCGCTGGACTGACGCCATGGATGCGGTGGTCATCGACGGAGTGCGCAAGCGCTTCGGTTCGCTCCAGGCCTTGGACGGCATCGGTTTCACCATCCCCGAAAACAGCTTCTTCGGTCTGCTGGGACCCAATGGAGCAGGCAAGTCCACACTCATCGGCATCCTGGCCGGCCTGGTGCGCGCCGATGCCGGCCGGGTGGCCATCTGTGGCCACGACGTGGTGCGCGACTACCGGGCCGCCCGCGCCAGCCTTGGGCTGGTACCGCAAGAACTG
>JALSHN010000325.1 GCA_026982215.1 Gammaproteobacteria bacterium | reverse complement strand
GCGCCGGCGGTACCCGCCAGACCCAGCAGCGCGAGAGCCAAGACACTGCGTTTCATGTTCATCATATTCCCCCTTGAGGAAGATTTCGCCAGTTCATACCTTTTGGAAATCTGCACATGGCCGCTGGATACCCCGCTGACCATGTCCATTTGCATCTGCATCTATGCACCACCCGTGCCATTGATAAATTTACTATAAAAATCAGATAAATACATAAAAAATCCTCACATGACATCCGACAGCCACTCCCCGCCTGTAAACCCGACCGACAGCCCTGGGGTGTGCTCGGGAAATTGGACGCCCAACCACCCCCGGCCCGCCGAGCACCTGCGCGCCATTCGTCGAACAATTTGACACCGGTGTCACCCAGAAACGACTCTCGGGCCAGACTATAATGGACCTCCCCTTCTGATCCGGCGAGCACCGCTCATGTCCGACGACCTCCAACACCCCGGCCTCTACATCAACCGCGAATTGAGTCTGCTGGAGTTCAACGCCCGGGTACTGGCCCAGGCGGTGGACTCCCAGAATCCCTTGTTGGAACGCTTGAAGTTCCTCTGTATCACCAGCACCAACCTGGACGAATTCTTCGAGATCCGCGTGGCTGGGCTGATGCAAAAGGCCGAACTGGGCTCCACCCAGGCGGGACCGGACAACATGTCCCCCCAGGAGACCCTGCGCGCCATCTCCACCCGGGCCCATGAACTGGTGGCCGAACAATACCGCATCCTCAATGAGGAACTGTTCCCCGCGCTGGCGGCGGAGGGGGTCCGTTTCCTACGCCGCAACGAGTGGAACGAGCGACAGAAGCGGTGGCTGCACCGATTCTTCCGCGAGGAGCTGCTGCCCATCATCAGCCCCCTGGGACTGGACTCGGCCCACCCCTTCCCCCGCATCCTCAACAAGAGCCTCAATTTCATCGTCTCTCTGAAGGGACGGGACGCCTTCGGGCGCACCGGTGGCATGGCGGTGGTGCAGGCCCCCCGAGCCTTGCCGCGGGTGATCCCCCTCCCCCCAGAGATCAGTGACTCCGGCTCTTACGATTTCGTCTTTCTATCTTCGGTGATCCACGCCTTCGTGGACGAGCTGTTCCCGGGGATGAACGTCACCGGTTGTTATCAATTTCGCGTCACCCGCAACAGCGATCTGTACGTGGACACCGAGGAGGTGGACGACCTGCTGCGGGCGGTGGAGGGGGAGCTCTCCCAGCGCCGTTACGGGGAGGCGGTGCGGCTGGAGGTGGCGGACAACTGCCCCCGCGAAATGGTGGACTTCCTGCTCAAGACCTTCGAGCTGAGCGAGGAGGCCCTCTACCAGGTCAACGGGCCGGTGAATCTCAATCGCCTGATGCAGGTCTACGAGCTGGTGGACCGCCCCGACCTCAAGTTCCCCGCCTTCACCCCGGCCATCCCGGAGACCTTGCGTGGCCAGCCGGTGTTCAAGGCCGTGGCCCGGCAAGACATCTTGCTGCACCACCCCTTCGAGTCCTTCGTGCCGGTGGTGGACTTCCTGCGCCAGGCCGCCGCCGACCCCAAGGTATTGGCCATCAAACAGACCCTGTATCGCACCGGGCCGCAATCGGCGGTGGTGGATGCCTTGGTGGCGGCGGCCCGGGCCGGCAAGGAAGTGACCGTGGTGGTGGAGCTACGCGCCCGTTTCGACGAAGAGGCCAACATCGCCCTGGCCAACCGGCTGCAGGAGGCCGGGGCACACGTGGTCTACGGCATCGTCGGCTACAAGACCCAC
>JALSHN010000324.1 GCA_026982215.1 Gammaproteobacteria bacterium | reverse complement strand
GCGGCCCCTGGCCGCGAACGTCTCTGGTTCTCAATATCCCTTCGCATCGGAGTGACTGTGCCCGAATCCGCGGATGTAGAGAGCGCTGCTTGGTTACCCGGACGGATTTTCATCCGACCTGCCCATACCAGGCATTCAGGTCACGCCAGGCTCGGAGCATAAAAGATAACGGTTTCGAACTTGGCAACAGTGTTTCATTCAAAACGAATCAAAAACCCGTATACAAACAGCGGACATGCTGCTATATATAGACGTCGGTAATGGATGGCGGGCGCTTTTATGGTTGGCCACAGCTACTGGAATTATTGGGCCAAGGCAGGTGACAACGGAAGTTACCACCGTTTCGTCTTTCATGCCCTCGATGTCGCAGCCTGTGGACTCATCTTGCTACGCAGTCTTTCCCATTGGTGCCTGAGTCTGCAGGTACTGAGCGGCCTTGACGATGGGAAGCTAGAGAAACATATCCCTTTCTATCTTAGCCTGCACGACCTGGGAAAATTCGCCACTGCCTTCCAGAATCTTCGCCCGGACCTGTTACAACGGTTGCAGAGGCGCCAAAGCACGAAGGGTTACCACGTCCGTCACGACACGCTTGGATACTGGTTGTGGCGGCAGCATGTGCGCTCTCGGTTTTTCCCTCCCGCTGGACAGGGACGTCGCCGCCGTCGTACACCTTCTCACCCTGAAGTGGACGCTTGGATGCAGGCGGTCACCGGTCATCATGGCCAACCTCCCGCCATCGAGGGTGATGGCCTGTTGCAGGACTACTTCGATACCCAGGACCTTCAGGCTGCCGAGGGCTTCGTGGCGGCGGTGCTCGAGCTGTTTGGCTGTGATACCTTTCCGCAACCGCCGGCGGAGAACGCGGCGCTGTGTTCCTGGTGGCTCGCCGGGCTGACGATCCTGGCCGATTGGCTCGGCTCCAATCAGGATTTTTTTCCTTATCGCAGCGACATCATCTCCCTGGAACAGTATTGGGATGTTGCGCAGGCCCAGGCCGAGAGTGCCGTGGCCGTTGCCGGTCTCATTCCCGATCCCCCGGCGCAACAGTTCACCTTGAGTGATTGTTTCTCCGAGCCGCCGGCCTTCCTGAAACCGACCCCCTTGCAGCGCTGGGCCGAGCGGGTTCCCTTGAGTTCAGGACCCCATCTCTTCCTTTTGGAAGACGTCACCGGCGCGGGCAAGACCGAGGCCGCCTTGCTGTTGGCCCAGCGATTGTTGCGAAACCAGCGGGAGGGTGGTCTTTATTTCGCATTGCCCACCATGGCTACTGCCAACGGCATGTACCAGCGTCTCGGCCCGGTATATCGCCGCCTCTATGCCTCTGAAAGCTCTCCTTCGCTGGTGTTGGCACATGGGCGAGCCGATTTGGTGGCCGCTTTTCGAGAATCGGTCCTGCCGTCACCTACTCGGGAAAAGGCATACGGTGATGGCACGGAGCCCGCGGGGGCCCGATGTGCCGCCTGGCTCGCCGACAGCCGTAAAAAGGCGCTGTTGGCGGAAGTGGGCGTGGGCACCCTCGACCAAGGATTGTTGGCGGTTCTACCCTCACGCCACCAATCGTTGCGATTGCTTGGGCTGCTGGGCAAGGTGCTCATTGTCGATGAGGTTCATGCCTGTGATGCCTACATGAACGGGTTGCTGGAGCATTTGCTCCGGGCCCACGCCCATGCCGGTGGTTCTGCAATTCTGCTTTCGGCCACCTTGCCTTACCGGCAGCGTGACAAACTGCTGAACGCCTTCGCCA
>JALSHN010000323.1 GCA_026982215.1 Gammaproteobacteria bacterium | reverse complement strand
GAACGTGGCCGGGAACACCATGCCGCCGATGGCGGCGAGGGAGGGAAGGGCGGCGGCGCGTAGGTCGGAGAGTTCGCCCACCAGGACCTCACGCTTGATTTCCAGGCCCACCACGAAGAAGAACAACGCCATCAGCCCGTCGTTGATCCAGTGGTGCAGGCTCTTTTTCAGTTCGAAGGGGCCGAAGACGAAACCGACTTCACTTTTCAACCAATGGTGGTAGGTCTCGGCCAGTGGCGAGTTGGCGAGGACCAGGGCGGCCACCGTGGCCGCCAGCAAGAACAGTCCTGAGGTGGTTTCCCGGTGGATGAATTCCTCGAACGGGGAGATCAGGCGATCGAAGGCACGCTCCCAGGGAGCGTAACGAAAAGCGGAATCCTTGCGGGCCATGGTGTCGAAGTCGTCTCGCATAAGGGGCGCTATAGGATAGTGCCTTGCGCGGGATTCACCTAGAGGTGAGGGGCGGTTTGTGGCTTGATTCGGCCATCCGCGTCGCAATTGCCATGATTAAAGTATCGTTTTTGGTCGATCTGTTCATGTTGTGTTTAGTTTGTATTTATTTCTTGTTTATTCAAGGGCTTGATGCTGACAAAGATTGTCACAAAGTGACCATATTTGACAGTCTAGCTGTCGCTCTCTAGAATCCACCCTGCCACATGGCCCGGGTCGGTGGTCCGGCCCAGACCGTGCGGCTCAAGAAACCCGACGTCCAACTCTCTGACCTGGAGGTGCATCATGGGTGGTATGGGAGGAATGGGCGGTATGGGTGGAATGGGCGGCATGGGCGGTATGGGCGGCATGGGTGGCATGGGCGGTATGGGTGGAGGCATGGGCGGCGGCATGTGAGCCGTCTCCCGAGCGAAACCCGACCGCGCGTGACCACTCCCTCTGCCGCTGCGAGGCGAGTCATCGTCACCGCTCTGCCGGTGGTCCCGTTTCACTGACCGCCGTAGATGAAGCAAAAGGGTGCCTTCGGGTGCCCTTTTGTTTTTTCAGGATTTGTCCGGGGATCCGATGGGGGTGTATCTGCTTGGGGGCCGGCCGTGTTGTCGTCGTTGCGCGAGACCGTAGCTGAGATGCGTCCGTTCCTGGTGTTTCTCACCGGGGAGCGGCGGGCCTTCGCCTGGGCCGCATTCTGGGTGGTGGCGGTGGTGGCCAGCAACGCCGTGCTCATTCTCCTGGCCGGGTATCCCTTCCAGTTGCTCGCCGAGGGTGACATCGCTGGGCTGGGAGCGGTGTTGGCGGCCTTCGCCGGCGTGGTGTTGCTCAATCAAGGGGTGCATGCGGCGGCGACCTTGAACGCCAATGCCTTGGGGTTGCGTTTCGTCGGCCGGGTCCGCAATCGCGCGTTGCAACGGTTGTTGGAGGCGGGCTTCCCTGCAGTGGAGGGGTGGGAGCGCGGCGATGTTCTGGTTCGTTTGAGCCAGGATGTGGACCGGGTGCAACAATGGGTGGTGGAGATGCCGCTATTCTCTTTCTCTCATCTGCTCACTTTGCTCAGTTACGCTGCGCTGCTGTTCTGGCTGGATTGGCGCCTGGCTCTGGCGGCGTCGGCTTGGATCCCCTTGTTCGCCGTGCACCAAGCCCTATTCGCGGGTCCCAAGCGACGGGCCGCCGAGGCCTTTCTGGGGGCCAACGGCCGCCTGTTGGCCTTCGAAGAGGGGGCCGTGCGTGGTCTGAGGGGGATCAATGGAGTAGCCGCGGAGGCGGTGGTGGCGACACGCCATTGCCGGGTCTTCGAGACGGCACGCGCCTTGG
>JALSHN010000322.1 GCA_026982215.1 Gammaproteobacteria bacterium | reverse complement strand
CCTCGCAGTGGGCCGGCGGCGGTGAGCGGGGTGGTTTTGTTGTTGTTGCTCAAGTTCGCTGCCCTGGTGACGCTGCTCGAGGCCGGGGCATGGCAGGCGCTGCTGCTGGTACCCATCGTGGGACGGACTGCGCTGGCCGGCTGTTTCCTCGCCTTGCCCTATCGGCGTGAGCAGGGGCTGGGGCGGGTCTTCGCCGCTTATCCCCATCGGAAGTGGGTGATCCGCTCCTCATTGGCGGCGCTGGCGGTGGTGGGGGTATTCGGGGGAGTGGCGGCGCTGGTGGCCATTGGGGCGGCGCTTGCTTTCTTTTGGGCGGCGGTGTCGTTGTGGCGCCGCCGCTTCGGCGGCTTCACCGGTGATCTGGCCGGGGCGACCCTGGAGGGGGTGGAGGCGGTGGCCCTGGCGGTTTGGGCCGGGATGAGTTGAACTGGGGATCGATGGAGGCGTCCACATCTCTATGGATGCGAAAAGCTCGGAAAACAAGACCTTGCATTTGGCCATCGGCGGCATGAGTTGCGCCGGCTGTGTCAAGGCGGTGGAGGATGCCTTGAAAAAGGTGCCGGGGGTGGTGCGCGCCGAGGTCAATTTCGCTGAACACACCGCCCTGGTGGAGGGGGTCATGGATCCGGAGGCCCTCACCGCCGCAGTGGCGGCCGCCGGTTATGAGGCCCAGGTGTTGCGCGGGGCGGACGACGATGTCCAGCGCGAGGCCGCCGAACAGGCCCATTACCATCGTCTGGTGCGTCAGACGGTCTTCGGTCTGGCGGTGGGGATTCCCATGTTCCTCGGTGGCGTTACCGGCCTGATGCCCGATCCGGTGACGATGCCCGCTATGGGATGGGGCATGGCGTTAGTGACCTTGATGGTGATGGTCTACAGTGGTGGCCATTTCTACCGTGGTGCCTGGAGGGCCTTTCTCAATCACAACGCCAACATGGATACCCTCATCAGCCTGGGGACGGGGACCGCGTGGTTGTATTCGTTGCTGGTGCTGCTGATGCCCCAGGCCTTGCCCGAGGGGGCGCGCCATGTCTATTTCGAGGCTGCGGTGCTGATCATCGCCCTGGTGAATCTGGGCAACCTCCTGGAGACACGGGCCCGCGGCCGCACCGCCCAGGCCATCCGCCGGCTGTTGGATCTGCGCCCCAAGACCGCCCGGGTGATCCGCGAGGGCCGGGAGGTGGAAGTGCCGGTGGATCGGGTGGGGCTGGAGGAGACAGTGCGGGTGCGTCCCGGTGAGCGCATCCCGGTGGACGGGGTGATCATCGAGGGGCGTTCCACGGTGGATGAATCCATGCTCACCGGCGAGCCTATGCCGGTGGAGAAGGGGGTGGGCGACACGGTCACCGGCGGCACGGTGAACAAGAGCGGCGCCTTTCTCATGCGTACCACCCACGTGGGCGAGGCCACCGCGCTGGCGCGCATCATCCGTCTGGTGCGTCAGGCGCAGGCGGCCAAGCCGGCCATCGGTCGTCTGGCGGATCGCATCTCGGCGGTGTTCGTGCCCACGGTGATGATCATTGCGGTGATTACCTTCCTCGCTTGGTATCACTTCGGTCCCGAGCCGAGAATCAGCTATGCCGTCACCACGGCGATGACGGTGTTGGTGATCGCCTGTCCCTGTGCCTTGGGGCTGGCCACGCCCATCTCGTTGATGGTGGGGGTGGGCAAGGCCGCCGAGCATGGCGTCTTGATCCGCAACGGCGAAGCGCTGCAACAGGCCAGCCGCCTCACCACGGTGATCCTCGACAAGACCGGCA
>JALSHN010000321.1 GCA_026982215.1 Gammaproteobacteria bacterium | reverse complement strand
CCACCGGGCGGCTGTCCTCCTCCGACCCCAACCTGCAGAATATCCCGGTGCGCACCCCCGAGGGGCGGCGGATCCGCCAGGCCTTCATCGCCCCCGAGGGGTACCTGATCCTCGCCGCCGACTACTCCCAGATCGAGCTGCGCATCATGGCCCACCTCTCTGGCGACCAGCGTCTGCTGGCCGCCTTCGCCGCCGGCGAAGACATCCATACCGCCACCGCCGCCGAGGTGTTCGGCATCCCCCCCAACGAAGTCCAGCCCGAACAGCGGCGCCACGCCAAGGCCATCAACTTCGGCCTCATCTATGGTATGTCTGCCTTCGGCCTGGCGCGGCAACTGGGGATCGAGCGCCAGGCCGCCCAGGCTTACATGGATCTTTACTTCCAGCGTTACCCCGGGGTGCGCGCCTTCATGGAACGCACCCGCCAGCAGGCCCGCGAACAGGGCTTCGTCGAGACCCTGTTCGGCCGCCGCCTCTACCTTCCCGACATCAACGCCAGCAACGCCCAACGGCGCCAATACGCCGAACGCACCGCCATCAACGCCCCCATGCAAGGCTCGGCCGCCGACATCATCAAGCGGGCGATGATCACCTGCGACGCCTGGCTATGCGAGAGCGGCGAGCCGGCGCGGATGATCATGCAGGTGCATGACGAACTGGTGTTCGAAGTCCGCGAAGACCGGGTGGAGGCCGTGGCCGAGCAGGTACACCGCCTCATGTCCCAGGCGGCCGAACTCGCAGTTCCCCTGGAGGTGGAGACCGGCGTGGGAAGGAACTGGGACGAGGCCCATTGATGCATCCGAATCCCCCAAACGGGGTAGGCGAGCAAGCTAAAAAATTCGCTTGAGGATGAAACTTTCTCTTTCCGTTGCCGTCATAGTGTACAGACGCGGTCGCCAAGCGACCGGTCTCCCGCTCCCCCCTCCCTGAGCGGGCATCGACAGCGACCCGATTCCCAGATATCGGGTATTCCGCCCCGGCTCCTCCCCCCTTCGGTGCCGGGGCGTTTTTTTGCCCGTTCGAAATCAGTCTTCCGCAGCGATTTCCAGTCGCTGGTCCAGCCATACCCGCGCCGCCTCGGTGCCTTCACCCCGCAGGGCCGAGAAGGGGAGCACCCGGGCCGCGGTCCCCGTCTCGTGTGCCAATCCCTCCATGTGACGGACGGCCTGGACGAGGGCACCGCGCTTGAGTTTGTCGGCCTTGTTGAGCAGCACCAGCGTCGGCAGGTCACTGTGGGCACACCATTGCAACATCTGCACGTCGAAGGGCTTGCCGGGATGGCGTGCGTCCACCACCAGCACGATGCCTTGCAGGGCGCGCCGTTCGTTGAGGTAGCGCTCGATGACCCGGGCCCAGGCGGCTTTCTCTCCCGGGGGGGCCTTGGCGTAACCGTAGCCGGGCAGGTCCACCAAGCGGCGCTCGCCGTCGAGGTCGAAGAAGATCACCTGCTGGGTGCGCCCGGGGGTCTTGCTGGTGCGGGCCAGCCCTTTGTGTTGGCACAGGCGGTTGATGACGCTGGACTTGCCGGCGTTGGAGCGCCCGGCGAAGGCTACTTCCCAGCCCCGATCCTCTGGGAATTGCTTGGGATGGGCGGCGGCGATGAGAAAACGGGCCTTTTGATAAAGGGATTTCATGTTGCCATTGTAACTCTTGAGTGGCGCAGGCGGGTGGGCGGGATTAGATTGGAAGGCAGGCGGTACGCTTAGTGCAAAGCGGCCGGACCCCAGAGCCCATTCACACAAGGAAGGCATCATGCATCGAATCGTCGTCACTGCTCTGATTCTGGGCTTGAGTTCGCTGGCACACGCCGCTGGTGATCCCGAGGCGGGCAAGGCCAAGGCGGTGGCTTGCGCCGCTTGCCACGGCGAGGATGGCAACAGCTTCGTGCCCAACTTTCCCAAGCTCGCCGGTCAGGGGGCGCGTTATCTGGAGAAGCAGTTGGCCGATTTCCAGTCGGGTGCTCGCCAGGATGCCACCATGGCCGGCATGGTCGCGGCGTTGAGTGAGCAGGACCGGTGGGATCTGGCGGCCTATTTCGCCGCCCAGCCCCTGCAGCCAGGCAGCAGCAGCGCCGACCCGGACGTGCTCGCCCGGGGGAAGAAGATCTATCTCGGGGGGGATGCCCACAAGGGCTATCCGGCCTGTGCCGGTTGCCATGCCCCGGACGGGGCCGGCAATGCCCCGGCGGGATGGCCTTCGTTGCGGGCCCAGCATCCGACCTATATCGTCAAGCAACTCAACGATTTCCGCTCCGGCGCACGGGCCAATGATCCCAACAAGATGATGCGTCAGATCGCGGTGCAGATGTCGGATGCCGACATCGAGGCGGTGGCGGAGTACATCGCCACTCTGGCACCCTGAGTCGCTCTGTCCTCGGCCGAGGGGAGGAGGTCTTCCCCGGCCTTTCCCCCTGGCCTCGGCCTACTTCTTGCCCTTGCCGAACAAGTAATCGGCGTAGGTGCTCACCTCGGCGGTGAGATGGCGGAACAGGTGATCCAGGCTGATGATGCTCTGTTCCAGCAGGGTCACGGTGATGTAGGGGTGCTCCACCCGCAGACGGTTGTACATGGTGCGGGTGAGGCGCAGCAGGCGTGTGTCGTCGCTCTTGGCGCGCAGGCGGATGGAGCGGGGCTGGCGGTCGAAGAAGGACATCTCGCCCAGCATGTCGCCGGCGTGCACGGTGGCGATCTCGTTCTCCCCGCCGGATTCCTCCACGGTGAGGGCGATGGTGCCGTCGACCACGAAATAGAGGGCCTCGCCCACCTCGCCGATGTCGGCGATGATGTCGTTTTTACGGCAGCTCACCAGTTCCATGAAGTCCAGCAGGGTCTGGACTTCTTTCACCGTGAGCGACTCGGCCAGGTATTGTTGCTTGAGAAACTCGGTGAGGCTCACTTTCTCCGAGGTCATGGGGGCTCCTTGCTAGGGGTTTTCTGCGACTGACGGTGAAATCGGAACCTAGCATAATTCAACCCGTCGGAAAGACAAGCGGAAACGGCCCTTGAGTGCCTGCCGTGCTTTTGGTTAGTCTTGGATGCCCCATGGAGGATGGAACATGTCGCGATTGATTCGGAGTTTCGCCGTCTTCGCCTGCCTGCTGGCCCTGCCGTGGCTGTCGCAGGCGGAGGAGTATCTCGAAGGTGTGCACTATGAGCGCATCGAACCGCCCCAACCCACCATCACCGGCTCCAAGGTGGAGGTGCGGGTGGTGTTTTGGTATGGCTGCCCCCATTGTTACCGCTTCGAGCCTTACATGGAGCGCTGGCTGCGCAACAAGCCCAAGGAGGCCCAGCTGGTTCACATGCCGGGGGTCTTCCGCCCGTTGTGGGAGTTGCATGCGCGCGCCTTTTACACCATGGAGCTGTTGGGGGTGCGGGATAAACTGCACAAACCCTTGTTCGATGCCATGCATCTGGAGCGCCGCCGGTTGGACAATGAGCAGGCACTGGAGGATTTCTTCGCGGAGCATGGGGTGGCGCGGGAGGATTTCCGCAAGACCTTCCGCTCCTTCGCGGTGGAGACCCGGGTACGCCAGGCGAAGCTGCTCACCCGGCGCTACGGTATCGACGGGGTGCCGGCGGTGATCGTCAACGGCAAGTACCGCCTCAACAACGGTATGACCGGTGGGCCGGCGGAGACCTTGAAGGTGATCAATTATCTGGTGAAGCTGGAGAGCGGTGGCGGTTGAGTTTGCCGTGTTCACCGAGCGAAAAGACCGGGGTTCGCCCCGGTTTTTTTTAGGCATAGACGTCGGGCAGTTGGGGGCCTCGGTCTTTGTAACGCTTGTGAACCCACAGGTATTGCTCCGGGGCCTTACGGACCTCGTTCTCGATGAACTGGTGATAACGCCGGGTGTCGGCGGCGGGGTCGTCGCTGGGGAAGTCGTCCCAGGGGGCGTGCAGGGTGAGGTGGTAGCGCCCCTCGGGGGTACGGCGCATGAAGAATGGCACCACCGGTGCTCGGCTGATGCGCGCCAGGCGGGAGGTGGCGGTGTGGGAGGCGGCGGGGATGCCGAAGAAGGGGACCAGGGCGCTGCCCGGGCCACCGTAGGCCTGATCGGGGGCATACCAGACGATGTGGCCGCGCTTCAGGGCCCGAAGAATGGCGCGGGGATCGTCATGGGGCAGGGAGCCGGCGGAGTGACGCTCGCGGTGGCCGGTGATGATGGCCTCCATCACCGGGTCTTTGTGGATCTGGTAGACCGGGGTGATGGCGGCGGGAAAGTCTCGGATCACGTCCAACAACCGCAGCCCCAGTTCCATGCTGGTGAAATGGGCCCCGAGCAGGATCACGCCCCGCCCCCGGGCGTGGGCGGTGCGCAGGTGCTCCAAGCCTTCCACGTCGATCCAGGGGCGCAAGCGTTCGGCGGGAGACCACCAGCATAACCCGGTCTCCAGCAGGGCGATGCCCAGGGCCTGGAAGTGGGCCTGGAGCAGATCGCGGTACCAGGCGTCGCTGTGTTCGGGAAAGGCCAGGCGCAGGTTGATCTCGGCGATGCGCCGCCGCTCGCGGGCCAGACGCAGGAGGAATCTGCCCACAGTGGCACCGAGACGGCGCTGACTCGGTAGCGGCAGGGTGTGGATCGCCCGCAGCACGCCCAGGCCGGTCCACAGGGGCCAGTAGCGGGGGACGAAGGCGCGCACGGGCAGTCGGGGTTGCGGCATGGGCTCAGGGATCGAAGGCGGCATGATAGTATAAGGAGCCTCGGCCGCTTCAGGCCAGCAGGCCCTTCATTTTTCGAGGTGTTTTCGTGTCCGTGGATTTTGCCGCTGTGCTTGCCGATCACCGGGCGGCGGTGGATCGGGTGGCTGCTCTGGAAGAGGGGATCCATGCCGCGGTGCAACGCCTGCGGCGGGTGCTGGATCAGGGCGGACGGGTGTTCGTCTGCGGCAACGGGGGTTCTGCCGCCGATGCCCAGCATCTGGCCTCCGAGCTCACCGGTCGTTTCGTCAAGGATCGTCCCGGTTATCCGGTGATCGCCCTCACCACCGACACCTCGGCCCTCACCGCCATTGGCAATGATTACGGTTTCGAGCAGATCTTTGCCCGTCAGTTGCGTTCGTTGGCCCGTGCGGGGGATCTGTTGGTGCTCATCAGCACCTCGGGCAATTCTCCCAACCTGCTGGCGGCGGCGGAGACGGCCGCCGCGCTGGGGGTGGAGACCTTAGGCTTGTTGGGGCGCGACGGCGGCCGGCTGCGGCGACGGGTGGACCAGGCCCTGGTGGTGGAGGTGGAGGCCACCGCCCGTATCCAGGAGGCTCACATCCTGATCATCCATTTGTTGTGCGAGGCCTTCGAACCCTGAGCATCCGCTGGCTCTATGGCGCCGGTCTGGGTGTGGCCGGTGGCGCCTGGCTGGTGGCTCAGACCCTGAAGGGGGCGGGACGAGGGCGGCGCCTGGCACAGCGCTTGGCGTTGCATCCCCCGGTCTTTGCCCGGGCGCCTTTGTGGATCCATGCCGCTTCGCTGGGGGAGGTGGGGGTGGCGGCGTTGCTGGTGGCGCGACTACGTTCGCGTCATCCCAGGCTGCCGTTGTTGCTCACTACTTTCACCGAAACGGGGCTGGCTCGAGCCGAGGCCTTGGAGGGAGTCACCGCCCATCACTTGCCGCTGGATTGGGCCTGGGTCATGCGGCGTTTCCTGAATTTGGTGACGCCGCGGGCCTTGTGGGTGGTGGAGACGGAGTTGTGGCCCAATCTGTTGATTTTGGCACAACAACGGGGGATCCCCACCGCGGTGGTCAATGCCCGGTTGTCCGCCAGGGCCGTGCGCCGTTATCGCCGCTTGGCGCCGCTCTTCTCTCCCGTGGCGGCGGGGCTTGCCGCCGTGGCCGCCCGCAGCGAGGAGGATGCCGCGCGCTGGCGTGCACTGGGGGTGCGGCCGGCGGTGTTGCAGGTGACCGGCAACGTCAAGTTCGATCTCGATCCCGGGGATGATGTGGCGGCGCGGCGGCTTGCCTGGCGGGCGCTGTGGGGCGAGGGGCGAGCGGTGTGGGTCGCCGGCAGTGTGCGCCCGGAGGAAGAAAGGCCGCTGTTGATCGCCTTGCGTCGGGTGCGTGAGCGGGTGCCGGAGAGCCTGTTGATATGGGCGCCGCGCCATCCGCAGCGTTTCGAGGCGGTGTGGCGTGAGTTGGTGGCCCAGGGGGTGTCGGTGGCCCGTCGCAGCCGCGGGGAGGCGGTGACGGCGGCCACCGAGGTGTTGTTGTTGGATACGCTGGGTGAGTTGACGGGGTGTTATGCCGCTGCCGATCTGGCGTTCGTGGGGGGCAGTCTCTCTCCCCGATACGGTGGGCACAGCCCGGTGGAGCCGGCGGCACTGGGGCTGGCGGTGTTGATGGGGCCCCATCGGGCCCATTTCAACGACGAGGCGGCGGCCTTGGAGGCCGCCGGCGGCTTGGTGACGGTGGCCGATGGCGAGACCTTGGGGGCTCAGGTGGTGGCCTGGTTGCAGGATCCCGAACGCCGCCGCCAGGCCGCTGAGCGGGCCCACGCGGTGGTGAGGGCCAACCGCGGGGCGGCGGAGCGGACGGTGGATTGGTTCGAGCGCCGTTGCCCGGGGGTGCTGACCGCCGGTCTCAACGCAACCACTGGTTGATCTGGGTGAGGTCTTCCTCGGTCAAGGCGCTCACCGCCTGTTTCAGGCGCAGGGTGTTCAATAGATAGTCGTAACGGGCGCGGGCATAGTCGCGGCGGGCGCGGTAGAGCTCCCGTTGGGCGTCCAAGACCTCCACCGCGGTACGGGTGCCCACCTCGAAACCGGCCTCGGTGGCCCGCAGGGCGCTCTCGCTGGAGGCCAGTGCCTGACGCAGGGCCTTGACGTGGCTCATGCCGGCCAGCACGCCCAGATAGGCCTCGCGGGTACGACGCAGCACTTCCCGTTCGCTGGCCTCCAGTTGGTGGCGGCTGGCCTCGGCCTGGGCTCGGGCCTGGCGGGTGCCGGCGGATACCGCACCGCCTTGATAGAGCGGGGCGTTGAGCTCGATGCCGATGGCGGAGGTGGTGAGCTCCTGGTCGAAGGCGCCGAACATGTTTTGCCGGTTGTCGTATTGGTAACTGGCGGAGAAGTCGAGGGTGGGGTAGCGGGCGGCCTTTTTCTGGCGGATGCGGGCGCGGGCGCTCTCCAGGGCCAGACGGGCCTTTTGCAGGGTAAGGCTGTTTTCCTGGGCCGCCTTGACCCAGGCCTCGATGTCATTGGGGGTGGGGGGCACCAGCGGGCTGTCTTCGCGCAGACGCAGCAGGTGTTCGTGGGATTGACCGGTGAGCACCCGCAGGGCCTCGCGGGCGTTGGCCAGGGCATTCTCGGCGGCGATCTCTTGCGCCACGGCCAGATCGTAGCGGGCCTGGGCCTCGTGGACGTCGGTGACCGCGATCAGGCCGACGTCGTAGCGTTGTTTGGCCTGTTCCAGTTGCCGGGCGATGGCGTTCTTCTCCGCCCGGGCCAGTTCCAGGTCGTCGGTGCGCGAGAGGACCTGGAAATAGGCCTCGGCCACTCGCAGCAGCAGGTCTTGTTCCGCTTCTTTGAGGGCCGCTTCAGCCCGGGCCACTTGGGCTTTGGCGGCGTCACGACCGGCCCAGGCATCGAGACGGAACAGCGGTTGGCGCAGGGTGAGGCCGAGATTGTAGGCGCTGGGTTTCACCGTGCCGGTGAAGCCGAAGTCGTTCTTGGTGTATTCGGTGACCTGCTTGTTCCAGCTGCCGAACAGGCTCACCGACGGCAGCAGGGCGGCGGTGGCGGCAGGTAGGGCCTCCCGCTCGGCGCGGTATTGGGCCTGGGCGGCCTGGAGCTGGGCATCGTTGCGTTTGGCCAGTTCCAGAATGTCCAACAGGTTTTCCGCCCACACGGCCGGGGTGGCCAGGGCGAAGGCGGAGGCGAGAATCAGGGTGTAGGCTCTGTTCATCATAGGCTCGTGTCGACGTTTGAGGTTGAAACCGGGGCCTGGGCATCCCTCCCGCCCACCGAATCGTGCGTCAGGATCGTCGCCCGCTGCAGCGGGTCTCGTTCGGGGTGTCACCAGGGTGCTTCCCCCGTGCGGGGGAAGCACCGGCACTCAGAAGGCGAAGCGCCGTTCGGGCTCCAGGTGATGCAGCGGTGGCAACACGGTCTCGAACAGCCCTTCTTCGGCCCATTCCCGTTGCCCCACCCGGCTGATGAGCCGGGCCTCCATCACCGGTTCTTCGCCGATCACTGCGAACAGGCGCCCCCCTGGTTTGAGCTGCTCCAGGAAGGCGTCGGGCAGTCGGGCCACCGAACCGGTGAGCACGATCACGTCGTAGGGGGCCTTGTCGGCCCAACCCTCGGCGGCATCACCCACCACCAGTTCCACATTGTCGGCTTGCACTTGCTCCAACCGCGAGGCGGCGGCACGGGAGAGTTCTTCGTAGAGCTCCACGCTCACCACCCGGAAGGCCAGCCGGGAGAGCAGGGCAGTGAGGTAGCCACTGCCGGTTCCCACCTCCAGTACCGTCTCGTTGGGACGAACGTTGAGGGCCTGGAGCAATTTGGCCTCGATCTTGGGATGCATCATTTCCTGGCCCTGGGGCAAGGGCACGGCGATGTCGCTGTAGGCCACCTTCTGGTATTCCGGGGCGACGAACAGGTGGCGGGGCATTTCCATCATCACGTCCAAGACCCGTTGGTCCAACACCTCCCAAGGGCGGATCTGCTGCTCGACCATATTGAAGCGGGCGCGCTCGAATTCGGCTTCGTTCATGGCGTCCTCGTATATTATCATTTGCTAATATTGCGGGATAGGGTAAGCGCTCAGAGTATGGATTGCAAGGTCTTTATGTCAACGCGACTCGCCGGCAGCCCGGGCCCCCCTTTCTGTGATCGACGGGATCGCGGGTGACGCGTGGTTTTTTCCGGGGAAGTTACTGAGGCGTTACCAGACGCAATTTAGGATGCGCCTTCATCCATACGCCGCGGTGTGCGGGCGTGGTCTCTCAGGCGGTGACGGCAAGGAGCGCATCATGTATCGACGACTTTTGATCTTGTTCCCAGTGGTGGTGGCCCTGAGTGCATGTGGCTTGGGTGCCGAAGGCATTCCTTTATCGCTTTCCGGGGGCGATGCGGAGGATGCCCCGCCGGCGGAGGGCTCCGATCCCGGCGCACGGGACAGCGACGGCGACGGCCTCAGCGATGCCCGCGAACGCGAGTTGGGTACCAATCCCCAGGTGGCAGACACCGACGGCGATGGGCTCAGCGACGGCGCCGAGGTCCTGGAGTGGGGATTCGCGCCCGACGTCAATCGCCTGCGCTTCAATCCCCTGGTGGCCGATCGGCCGCTGTTGGGTATCGAGCTGGTGGGGGATCCGGTGATCGGTCTCAACTATACCCGTTCCGATGGCACCAAAAGTACCCAGACCAACAGCACGGGCGGCTCCTCCGCCACTACGGTGAGCCACAGCGGCTCAATGAGTGCCACCTTCGGCACCGAGGTCGGTATCAGCGCCAGCCTCACGGACCTCGGTGTCAGTCGTTCCTTTAGCGTCGAGATCACCGGCAGCTACGGCTATGAGCAGAGCGTCGCCAACCAGAGCACCTGGGAATCCGTCCGCTCCATCACCCGCGACCAGTCGGTGACCCAAAGCAGTGGCTTTCTGCGCACGGGGGTACGGCTGGTCAATTACGGTCAGATGGCCTTCACCATCCAGCAGATCAGTCTGGCCGCCAGCCGCTCCGGCGGCGGCGAAGCCTTTCAGCCCCTGGGGAATCTATCGCCCGATGGCGATCTGGGGAGCCTCAGTCTGGAGCCTGGGCAAAAGACACCGGTGCTCACCTTCGAGAAAAAGGACCTGGACGTGGGCACCACCCTGCGCAATCTGCTGGTGGACAGTAACAGCCTCACGCTGACGCCGGTACACGAACTGGTGGACCTGGAGGGTGATCCCTTCGCCTATGATGCCGCCAAGGTGCGTGCCCGTACCGCTGAGATCACCATCGATTACGGCGCCAGACAGCCCAGCGAGTTCTATCAGATCGCCACCGACACCGATCCCCAACGGCCCGGGACCACCCTGAAGGCCATTCTCGAGACCATCCTCGGCATCCCCCTGCAAAGCAATGATCAAGGGCTGTATGCCGTGCGCGAGCTGTCACCGCCCGCAGACAGCGATGCCCGCTGGGTGATCCTTCGCAGCCGTAATGTCGGTACCGCCACTGAGAACACCCTGTTCGATCCCCAGGAAAACCCCTACGATCTGGCCAGTCTCTCGGCTCGCGCCGGTGATGTCTTCCTGATCCTCTACCTGGAGGATGCCGACGGTGACGGACTCGGCATTCGGGCAGAGGCGGTGTATGGCACCGATCCCAATCTGGCCGATACCGATGGGGATGGCCGCGGTGACCGCGAGGAGGTCCTTACCCCCTGCTTGGTCACGGCCATTCATATTGGTGATCCCAACCGTTATCCGGCCGAGGTCTACAGCAACCCTGTGCTCGCCGACGCCGACGGTGACAACCTCTCCGACGCCGAAGAATGCGCCAAGGGTACTGACCCCAACGAGGCCGATACCGACGGTGACGGCATCCCCGACGATCTCGACGCCTCCAACGCCGGCGCCGACCCCGTCATCATCATGAACGTGGAACTGATGATGAGCAGACCGATGACCGTGGGTGTGGGTGGCGTAGTGGTGGTACCCGATGGCCGTTACCCGCAGCGCATCGTCATCGACTGGGGCGACGGCAGTCAACCCGAGGAAATCGTCGGCGTGCCCGGGGCCAACAACAACCGCCGTCTCGATCCCCCCATCACCCACCACTACCAGGCCGACGGCGACTACCAAGTCCAGGTCACGGTCACCGACAGCGAGGGCATGAGCAAAACCCTCCGCGCCGATCTCACCCTATTCCTGCCCCGGCGGCTGGAACAGTCGTTCTCCTACGAGCTGGGTTGGCGCAGTGACAAGCACTGGCGCCGCGTGGCCGACATCGACGGTGACGGCGACGCCGACCTCATCGGCATCAACGACAGCGGTGCCTTCGTGGCCCTCGCCGAGGGCGGTGTCTTCCAGACCCCCGCCATCTGGAGCACCGAAGTGGGCTTCGCCAGCTGGCCCGACCCGCGCCAGCACCCCCGGCGGCTGGCCGACCTCGACGGTGACGGCGACCTGGACCTGCTGATCTACGGTGCCGAGCGGCTCTACTATGCCCGCAACGAAGGCGACCGATTCGGTCCCCTCACCGCCTGGATCGCCGAATTCACCCCCGCCCAGGGCTACGGCGCCAACTACCACCGCCTGATCGCCGACCTCAATGGCGATAACCTGCCCGAGCCCCTGGCGGTGGGCGACTCGGCGGTGATCAGCACCCTCAACAACGCCCTGACGATCAGCGATGTCATCGTCGACGACAGTGCCGCCTTCATGGCCTCTGCCGGTTGGCGTCCCCTCGGCAATCCAGTGCTGGCGGTGGACCTCGACGGCGACCGTTGCACCGACCTGGTGGGCATCGACGCACGCGGCGCTCACCTGACCCCTGGGTTGTGCAACGGCCGTTTCGACCCCTATCGCCTGGTCACCGATGCCCCCACCCCCGGACTGGGGGATCCCGCCCACCCCCGCCGGCTGGCCGACCTCGACGGCGACCAGCGCCCCGACCTAGTGTTGTTCGGCGCCGACGGGGTCACAGTGGCCCGCTACGACAGCGAAAATGGCACCTTCGGCGATTTCACCCTCTGGATCGACCAGTTCGGTTTCAACCGCGCCTGGCGCGACGACATCGGCCTGTTCGACGATGAGTGCCCGGACGCGATGAAGGCTACCCTGCACTACGGCGTCCATCCGCGTTACCTGGCCGATGTGGACGGCGACGGCCTGCGCGACGTGGTGGGTTTCGGCGGCGCTGGGGTGTACGTCGCCTCCAACCGCCGGGACCCGGACCAGGCTGGGCGCCGCCTGTTCACCGGTTTCGCCCTGTACTCCGATGCCTTCCCCCTGGCCGATTTCACCGGCCCGCGGCTGCCCGGCCCCCACACCATCGACTTCTGCCGGCAGTACTACATGCCGCGCCAGGTGGGCGACGTCAACGGCGACGGCCGCGCCGACTTCATCGGTTTCGCCCGCGACGGGGTGGTCTACCAGCTCGCGCCACACCTCGGTGAGTTCCAACAGCCGTAGCGTTTCATGGAAAGACGGCGGGTCCCTGGGAAACGGGATCCGCCGTTCACCTTCCCGTCTGCGGGCCATCCTTGCCAATCGCAAGGCGGTGAATTATGTTGAGCAAGCTGCTAGGGGTGTCCCCGCCGTCGCGGGGGCTGAGAGAGACCCTTCGAACCTGACCCGGATCA
>JALSHN010000320.1 GCA_026982215.1 Gammaproteobacteria bacterium | reverse complement strand
TCCAGCAGGGTCAGGACGCACCCTCCCCTTTGCCATTCGACTGGGGCGGGCGTGGTGCCTCCGGCTCGCCGTCCGCCTCCCGAATTTCATCCGCCTCTTTGGCCGATGGTGCCTCGGGGGCCTTGGCCAGCCCATCGGCGATGCCGGCGAAGAAACCGGCGGCCAGCGCGGCCAGCGAGCGGGCGGTCACCCGGGCGGCATCGACGCCTTCGTGCAACGCCCGACGCAGGGCATTGCCGATGTTTTCGCGTACCCCGGTGACGTATTCCCCCACCGCGGTGCCGCTGTTGCGGGCGTGGCGCACCAGGTCTTCCAGCACCGTTCGGGCCGTGGTGCCGGCCTTGGCCCCCACCTCGGAGAGGGTGTCCAGCAGCACGGTCTCCACGTTGTCCAGCTCGTCCAGGGCCCGTTTGAGGTCTTGGCGGGAGAATTCCTCCAGGTGGCCGGCGGCCTCTTCCAGGGCCAGCTTGACGGCCTCGGCGGCCTTCACCAAGGCGGCGTCCAGCCCGGCGACGGCCTCGCGCAGGGCCTCGTTCACCGGCCGACCGGTGCGTTCGGCAGCCTCGGTGACCCCCTCGGTGACGGCCTGGACGATGGCGCGGACACGCGCCTTGTCCAGGTGTCCTTCCCGCAAGGCGTCGAGCGCCAGGGTGTAGACCTGCTCGCGCAGATCGGCGCCGTCTTCCACCGCCTTGGCGACGGCCTCGCGCAGGCGTTGGCTCTGTTCTTGGTCCATGTGCGTTCCTCGTTCCGTTTCGATTCAGCTTCGCCTGTAAACTTACACCACCGCCACCGGCCTGGCCATGGCGCCCCTCGACGGCGTCGGCTATACTCTCCGGCGGCATATTAGCCAACCTTAATAAACCATGGAGGAGGGACTGTTTATGAGAACGTCCATCAAGGGGATTTTGACGGCTGCCGCGCTCACGCTGGCGGCGGGTACGGCCCAGGCCGACGGCTGGACCTTCCTGCCCGGCCTGAAGCCCGGTTATCAACCGGAGTTCAGCGTCGCGGTGACGGGCGGCTACCTGAGCCCGGATTCCACGCTCACCGATGGGGCCGTGGCCTATGGCGCCGAGGTGTCGATGAACTGCGCCCTCATCCAGCCCCCCAGCAACCGGGTGCGCACCACGGTGAGTTTCTTGAGCTTCGACGACGGCGGGCTGAAGCTCACCGACATCGAACTCAACCCCCATTACGTGGTGGAGTTGTCCGATGACTTCTGGATCGGCGGCGGCCCGGGGGTGGGGATCGTCAAGGCGGACACCAGCACCAACGATGCCACGCTGCTGGCCTTCCAGTTGGGCGCCTCGGCCCATTACCGCATGGACCGGCTGTTCATCGGCGGCGAGGCCCGCTATCAGTTCACTCAGGACAAGGCGGTGGGCCCGGACAACGGGGCCAACAACTGGCGGGCCCTGGTGAAGGTGGGTTTCAATCTGTAACCCCCTTCCCACATCTCTGCTGGAAACCCCGCTCTGCGGGGTTTCTTTGTCTTTGGGGGCCCATAAAAGAGAAAACCCCGCGGAAGCGGGGTTTTCTTGGATCAAGCGGTCTGAGTTCAGTTGACCTTGGGATCCAGCTCGCCGGAGGCGTAGCGCTTGTACATGTCCTCCAGGGAGATGGGCTTGATCTTGGAGGCCTGACCGGCGCAACCGAAGGCCTCGTAGCGATCCTTGCAGATCTGCTTCATGGCGTCCTTGGCGGCCTTGAAGTACTTGCGCGGATCGAAGTTCTTGGGGTTCTCGGCCAGGTGCTTGCGGATGGCCCCGGTG
>JALSHN010000319.1 GCA_026982215.1 Gammaproteobacteria bacterium | reverse complement strand
ATTGCTCCAGGAGAGCGATTTCCCCGCTATCCGTCGCGGGCGGCTCACCACTCTGCAAGTGAATCTGGGCTATCGCTGCAACCAGCAGTGCCTGCATTGTCATGTCAACGCCAGCCCCAAACGGCGGGAGAGCATGGACGGAGAGACCGCGGGGGCGGTGATCGCCTTTCTGGAACGGGCCGGATTGGAGGTGTTGGATCTCACCGGCGGCGCCCCGGAGCTCAACCCCCACTTTCGTGAGCTGGTTCGGGCCGGTCGTCGTTTGGGGATGACGGTGATGGACCGTTGCAACCTCACCATCCTGGAAGAGCCGGACCACGAGGACCTGGCCGAGTTTCTCGCCGAGCACCAGGTGGAGGTGGTGGCCTCGCTGCCGTGTTATCTGGGCGAGAACGTGGATGGCCAGCGGGGGAAGGGGGTGTTCGCCCGTAGCATCGAGGGCCTGCGCCGGCTCAATGCCTTGGGCTATGGGCAGGAAGGCAGCGGGCTGGTGCTCAATCTGGTCTACAACCCCACCGGCCCCTTCCTGCCCCCGGATCAGGAGATCCTGGAGGCGGACTACAAACGCGAGCTGGGGGAGCGTTACGGTGTGGTCTTCAATCGTCTGTTCACCCTGGCCAACATGCCCATCGCCCGTTTCGGCAGTACCCTGGTCTCCAAAGGCCAGTTCGAGGATTACATGGCGCTGCTGAAGTCCAGCTACAATCCCGACACCCTGCCACAGGTGATGTGTCGTTCGCTCATCTCGGTGGATTGGCAGGGGTGGCTCTACGATTGTGACTTCAATCAGATGCTCGGCCTGCCCGCCCCTCTCTCCCACCGCCCCCGGACCCACATCCGTGATCTGGATCCTGATGGGGTGGCGGGTGCGGAGATCGTGGTGGCCGACCATTGCTATGGCTGCACCGCCGGGCGGGGTTCCAGTTGCGGCGGGGCCTTGAGTTGAGGGAGGGCATGATGGACGTCAATCGCAGTGTGTTGGAGCGTTACAGTCAGGGCGCCCGGGCTCGCGAGGCCGAGCTCTGTTGCCCGGTGGATTACGATCCCCGCTTGCTGGAGATCCTGCCCCAGGAGATCCTCGAGCGCGACTACGGCTGCGGCGATCCCTCCCGCTACGTCCGCGAAGGGGACGTGGTGTTGGATCTGGGGTCGGGCGGCGGCAAGATCTGCTACATGGCCGCGCAACTGGTGGGGCCCAAGGGCCGGGTGATCGGGGTGGACATGAACGACGACATGCTCGCCCTGGCACGCAAATACCAGCCGGAGATGGCGAAGAAGCTAGGGGGCGAGCGGGTGCAGTTTCTCAAAGGCCGCATTCAGGACCTGGCGCTGGACTTGGCCGCCGCCGATGCCCACCTGGCCGAGCACCCCATCCGCTCCAGCGCCGATCTCATCGCCTTTCAGGACTGGCAGGCCCGCCAGCGCCGCGAGCGGCCGTTGATCCCCGATGCCTCGGTGGACCTGGTGATCTCCAACTGCGTGCTCAACCTGGTGGACGAGGCCGACCGCACTGCGCTCATCCGTGAGATCCACCGGGTATTGAAGCCCGGCGGCCGTGTGGCCATCTCCGACATCGTCAGCGACGAGCCGGTGCCTGAGCACCTCAAGGCCGACCCCGAGCTGTGGAGCGGCTGTGTCTCCGGGGCCTTCCAGGAGAGCGAGTTCCTTCAGGCCTTCGTGGATGCCGGCTTCCTGGCCGTGGGCTACGACAAATGGGAGGCCGAACCCTGGCGGGTGGTGGAGGGGATCGAGTTCCGCTCGGTGACCCTCACCGCGGTGAA
>JALSHN010000318.1 GCA_026982215.1 Gammaproteobacteria bacterium | reverse complement strand
GCTGGCGGTGCACCGCAGCGGCGAGACCACCACCGTCGATCTGCGCGACTGGCGCCTGCGCCCGGGGGACACCCTGGTGGTCCATGGCACCTGGAGCCACTTGGCCCGGCTGGATGCCGATCCCGGCTTCGTGGTGGCCAGCGACTACCCCCGCGAGGAACTACGCCCCCACAAGGCGCCCTGGGCGCTCGGCTTCTTCGCCGTCGCCCTCGGGCTGGTGCTGTTCACCGATCTCAAGCTCTCCATCGCCCTGCTCACCGGCGCCATGGGCATGGTGCTCTCGCGGGTACTGACCATGGACGAAGCCTATCGGGCGGTGAGCTGGACCACGGTGTTCCTGCTGGCCAGCCTGATTCCCCTGGGGCTGGCCTTCGAGACCTCGGGGGCAGCGGCCTGGATCGCCCACAAGACGCTGGCGGTGGTGGGCGAGGTACCCACCTGGGTGCTGCAAGCGGTGATCGCCGCCCTGGCCACTTTCTTCACCCTGGTGATGTCCAACGTCGGCGCCACCGTGCTCCTGGTCCCCCTGGCGGTGAACATCGCCATCCAATCGGGCGCCGACCCGGCGGTATTCGCCCTCACCGTGGCCCTGGCCACCTCCAACTCATTCCTCATCCCCACTCACCAAGTGAATGCCCTCATCATGGGGCCGGGGGGCTATCGCAACATCGATTTCATGCGCGCCGGCGGCATCATGACTCTGCTGTTCCTGGTGGTGCTGATCCTGATGCTCAATCTGGTGTTCTAGCAGGCTGTTGAAGAACTGCTGCGAACCCCGCCTGCTGCGTTGCGCGCTGCTCGCTCCCTCGCCTATCTATCTGATATGTCTCGGTCGCTGCGCTGCGTGCGCCTTGCATCCGGGCTTCTCGCGACGTTTTTCAACAGCCTGCTAGACGCTGCCGGTTCAAGGCAACAGCGCCGGCACCACCCCCTCCAAGGTGCAATGGCTCAGGCTCCAATCCGCCCGGGCCCGCACCTTGGGCTTGGCATGGAAGGCCACCCCCAGCCCGGCCTCGGCCATCATCAAAAGATCGTTGGCGCCATCCCCCACCGCCACCGCCTGCCGAGTCTCGATGCCCAGTTCGGCACAGATCTCGGCCAGAAAACGCGCCTTGACCCGGCCATCCACCACCTCGCCCAGCACCCGGCCGGTGAGCCGCTCATCCACCACCTCCAGGGTGTTGGCCAGGGCGTAATCCAGCCCCAGGCGGGCCTTGAGGCGCTCGGTGAAGAAGGTGAAACCGCCGGAGACCACCGCGGTCTTGATTCCCCGTCGGCGGGCGGCCTCCATCAAGGTGACCGCACCGGGGGTGAGCCGCAGCCGTTCCGCCCACACCCGCTCCAACACCGCCACCGGCAGGCCGGCCAACAGGCGCACCCGCTCCCGCAAGGCGCCCTCGAAATCCAGATCACCGCGCATCGCCGCCTCGGTGATCCGCGCCACCTCCGCCTTCACTCCGGCGAAATCGGCGATCTCATCGACACACTCGATGGTGATCAAGGTGGAATCCATGTCGCAGATCAGCAACCCCACCTCGGCGGGGGAAAAACCCTTCGGAAAATGATTCAAGTCGCAGAGATAGCGCTCGCGCAACGCCTCACGCTCGGCCTCATCCGGGCAACGCGGTGTCTCGAGGCGATAGAAGGCCACTCCGTCGCTCTCCATGACATGGACCTGTGCCGCCTCCAGCACCAAGGCCAGCTCCGCCGCCGTCTCCGCTCCCAAACCCGGCCCCTGTGCAATGAGGGTGTACATGCGCCTGCCTCCAACGAAAAAAGAGGGGGCGA
>JALSHN010000317.1 GCA_026982215.1 Gammaproteobacteria bacterium | reverse complement strand
ACGGGTGGTCGCTCGGGGGGCCGGCGAGACCGAGGTGCTGGCCTGGCGTGACGGTCGCAGTGCCCGGGCCAGGGTGGTGGTGGATCCCGACGGTGTCACCCTCAACGGCCGCATCTTCTATGCCGATCGGCTCTACGATGCCCAAGGCCTTACCGGGGAGCAACGGCTGAGGCCGCTACGTCATGCCCGTTGGGCGGTGGTGGATGAGGCGGGGAATCTGCGGCTGCAGGGCACCACGGACGGTGAGGGTCGTTTCGATCTGGGCGCCTTGGTGCCGTTGGGGTTACGTCTAGTGGTCTACAGCGAGGCCGACGGGGTGTCGGTGCTGGATCCCGAGCGGGCAGCGCCTTACGCCGTCAGTCTGCCCCTGGAGGGGGTGGGCACCACGCCGTTGGAATGGAGGCTGGAACAGGTCGAGCTGCCCTTGGGGGCCTTCAACATTCTCGATACCTTGCTGTATGGACGCGAATTCGTTGCCCAGATCACCCAGACTCCCTTGCCTCCCCTGGCTGCCTATTGGGCGCCTGCAGGCTCCTCCGGGACCTATTACTGCACCGGAGCGGCGGGTCAGTGCCCCCAGGGCGAAGGGATCTATGTGCTCGAGGGCTGGGGCGACAGCGATGCCTTCGATGACGATGTGTTGTGGCACGAGTTCGGTCATTTTCTCAGTCACAAACTCTCCCGGGACAGCTCGCCGGGAGGGTGCCATTTCCTCCAGTCGCTGGATCTGGATCTACGCCTGGCCTGGAGCGAGGGCTGGGGGGATTTCCTGCCCGCGGCGGTGAAGGACTGGCTGGAGGCGACACAGCCGGGTGGGAGTTCCCTGGCCGAGGGCGCGGCGACGAGCCTGTATGTGGACACCGACGGCAGCGGTCCTGCACTGCTCAGTTTCGATGTCGCCGGCGCCTCCAGTTATTACCGTTATGCCAGCAACGAGATCGCGGTGGCGGCGCTGTTGTGGCAGTTACGCCAGCGTTACGGTATGGCGGCCATCTGGCGGGTGCTGGAGGGCTATCTGCCCATCGCCCAGGGGCCGGTCAATCTGGAGACCTTGTGGGACGGCTGGCTGGTTCTCAACCCCCCGGGTGGTGCCATCCTCACCCTGGAGAATCTATGGGGGGCCCGGGAGATCTTCTATCGGAACGACGAATTCGAAGATCAGGACGATCCCAATGCCCCGCGCCTGCTCTCCCCCGGCAGCAGTGAGTGGCGTACGCTCTACGGCCCTGGTGACGTGGACATCGCCGCGGTCTATCTCACCGCCGGCCAATCGGTGGTGATCCGTACCAGTGAGCTGGGCAACGGTGCCGATACCGAGCTGCGTCTCTACGCCCCCGATGGCAGCCTGGCCGCGGTCAACGACGATGACCCCGCCGCCCCGCCCCATTGGGACTACGATCCGTTGTGCGCTGAGTATCGTGCCATCAACGATGGCCTGCGTCTGGTCTCCAGAGTGGAGTTCACCGCCGTTCAGAGCGGGGTGCACCGTATCGAGGTGAGTACTACCCGCGATCCGGAGCCTTATCCTTCCACCGGCCGTTACGGGCATTATTGGTTGCATGTAGAGTCCCCATGACGGGGGCGGGAAAACGTGGCACGATGGCGCGCAACCCCAACGTCGTCGCCGGGTCGAAACAAGGGAAACGGACGGTGGAAGCTCGATGAATCTCGCACTGTTGTCACCCTGGAAGCAGCGCCTTGATCAATGGACGGGGTTGTGGCAGCGGCTGCCCCAGGTGGTCAGCGTCTTGTTGTTGCTGGGAGTGGCGGGGAGTCTGGCCCAATTGACGTGGCGGCTCTTGCCGCCGCCCGTCGAGCCGCCACCT
>JALSHN010000316.1 GCA_026982215.1 Gammaproteobacteria bacterium | reverse complement strand
GGCAGCACCGAGGTAGAGGGCGTTGAGAATCCGTTTGGGCATGCTGTGATCTCCGTGGTAGAGGCTGTGTGCTGATGACAGCGGCCGGGGTGGCCGTTTTTTGCAGGGGATGGGGATGGAAACGCCAACGACGTCACGCTGGGATGAGGTGGGGGCGATGCGCGAGGGTTGGTTGCAGGGGGCGCGACGGGTGGTCTCGTCCCATTGCGACGAGCGTCCTGCGGGGGTGATCCCCGAACTGGTGGTGGTGCACGGTATCAGTCTGCCCCCGGGGGAGTTCGGGGGACCGTTCGTGGATCGGCTGTTCACCGGGACCCTGGATCCCCGGGATCATCCCTTCTTCGCCCAGATCCAGGGGCTGCGGGTCTCGGCCCATGTGCTGATCCGCCGCGATGGGGAATTGGTGCAGTACGTGCCGTTCCATCGTCGGGCCTGGCATGCGGGGGTGTCCGCTTTCCAGGGACGGGAGGCGTGTAACGACTTTTCCATCGGCATCGAGCTGGAGGGCACCGATGAGATTCCCTACGAGGCGGTGCAGTACCAACGGCTGGCGGCGGTGATCCGGCGTCTGCGTGAGCGTTATCCCGCCATCGGGCCGGGACGGGTGGTGGGGCACTGCCACATCGCTCCGGGACGTAAGACCGACCCGGGTCCGGCCTTCGACTGGGTGCGCCTGGAGGTGCTGTTGGGGTGGCGTCCCGGTCCCTGACCATGGACCCGCGTCGCCTTTTCCCCTAGCATTGTCGCCATCCGATAACAAGACCGACGGAACGGCCCCATGACGCTCATCACCCTGCTCATCGCCCTCACCGTGGAACGTTTCCTGGGAAGCCTCCAGGATTACCGCCGTTTTGATTGGCTGCTGGCCTTCGCCCGTTGGGTGGCCGCCAAGGCGGAGAAACGCGCTTGGCTGGACGGACCGCTGGGGGTGCTGCTGGTGCTTGGGCCGCCGGCGGTGGTGGTGGGGGTCCTGCAGGCGCTGTTTGCCGGCAGTCTGGTGTTGTCGTTGTTGTTTGCCCTGGTGGTGCTGATCTATTGCTTCGGCCCACGGACGTTCTACGACCAGGCCAAGTCGTTGGTGGATGCCCTGGATCGCGGGGACGAGGAGGCGGCGCGTTGGTACTTGGAACAGTTGCTGGATCGCCGTCCCGCCCCCGACGAGCCCCTGCCCAAGGCGGCCAGCGAGGCCTTGTTCATCGCTCTGTGCGACCGCCTGCTGGCGGTGGTGTTCTGGTTCGCCGTCCTGGGTCCGCTGGGGGCCTTCTTGTGGCGGGCGAGCAGCGAGTTGAGCAAGGGGTGCGCCGCGCCAGAAGTGGGGTGTGGCACGCCACAGGGCGGGTTGGCGGCGGCGTGGCGCTGGTTGTATTTCGTCCTTGGTTGGGTCCCGGCGCGCCTGACGGCGTGGACTTTCGCCGCGCTGGGGTCGTTCATGGATGCCCGTGAACGCTGCCGGCGGATGCAAGAGGACGGTGAGCACCATTGGACCGATCCCAACGAGGCTTTGCTGGCCTGCGCCGGTTGCGGGGCGCTGCGTTTGCCCGAGAGCGAGGAAACCATGGAGATGCGCGGTGGCTGGGCGGTGTGCCAGAGCCTGGAGCTGGTGCGCCGCAGTATCCTGGCGTGGCTGGTGGTGATCGCTGTGCTCACTCTGTGGGGCTGGGCGAGCTGAGTCCCGCCTATTCCCCGAATCGTTTCCTCAGTAGTGTGAGGTAGCGGCCCTCGTCGGGGGGCAGTCCTTGGCGCTGTGCCTGCCAGAGGACCTCGGCCAGACACTCCATCATCGCATGCTCGGCCTCGTGGACATCGCCCCGGGAGAGGCTCACTCGCCGG
>JALSHN010000315.1 GCA_026982215.1 Gammaproteobacteria bacterium | reverse complement strand
AGGCCGCCGGGGGGCAGTTCGGCAGCGGCCGCCAGCCGGCCGTCTTCCAGGGGGAGGGGTAGGGCGCTGAGGGCCTTCCGTTGGTCGTTGTCCAGGCGCTCCCAGCAGTGGTCGAGCAGTTTCAGAACGGCGAGGGCGCCGTCGCTGGTGAGCTGTTGCCGTTGTTCTTTGATCCACGGCAACAGGCGGCGGGTGAGGTGATCGGCCAGGGAGAAGGGGCGGATGGCAAAGGTGTCGCGGAACCAGGCCCACAATTCGGCGCGGTCTTGCAGCCGCTGGCGCAGGCCGTCGTCGAGGCATTGTACCGCGGGGAGGCGATGCTGTTGCAGGGCCTGCAGCCGCTGTCGTTCGTCTTCGGCGGCAGCGAGATGAATGGGGCCGGCGTCTTTCAGGGCCACCCGGCGGCCGTCGGCCAGGGGCAGCAGGGGGAGTTCGGCCAGTTCGTTGCGTACGAAGTGGCGTTCACGCAGGTAGGCCAGCAGTTCGGCGAGACGGTCGAGGTCGAGTTCGGTGAGCCAGTGGGGGTCGCCGAGACAGGCGAGGAGCTCGGCGGCGTTGCGGCGCAGGTCGCGCACTCCGATGGCGCGCAGGCGGCGTTCGTGGTTTTGCAGCGTTTCGTGGACCAGGGTGTGCTGTTGGAACCAGATGGGGCGTGGGGCGGGGCGAGTGAGGCGACGCAGGGTGGCATCGGCCAGCCAAGCCTGGGCAGGGGGGACCAGGCGTTCTTGTTCGTCGAGGATGAGGGGGCGCTCGCCGAGGCGGCGGCGGACGTCGCGGGCCAGGGGTTCAAAGAAGCGCTTGAGGTCACGCAGATGGTCGTCCAAGGGGATGAACCCGTAGGCCTGGTGGCGGAAACGGGGCTCTTGGATCAGCTCGGCGATGGCCTCGGCGGCCAGCTCGCCGGCAGCGTCCCGCAGCCAGAGGTTCCAGGGACGGTCGAGGTGGAGGGTCTCGCGGTTGGCGGGGAGGAGGAAGTCGGCGTTGACCAGGAAGGGAAGGCCGCTCTCCACCCCGGTGGGCAGGTAGGCGTACACCGTGCCGCGGCTGGGTTGTCCGTCCAAGGGCAGGGCGATGCTGATTTCGGCGCCGTCGATGCCTTCACGCTTGGGTTCGTCCAGGCCGGGGGGGACGGGCTGGCGACGTTTTTTCACCCAGTAGCGGGCCGCCAGCCGCCATTCACCGTGTTCGGCCACCCGCAGGTGGAGGGTGCCGTCTTCGTTGCGGCGTCGCGCCAGTATCCGGTGGATGCCGGCAGCGGGGATGTGGATCTCGATGCGCTCCAGCTTGCTGAGGAAGAGCAGGGTTTCTGGAGCGATGCGTGTCAGTTCGCTTTCGATCTGCTGATAACGGCCCGGTTTGAGGGGCAGGAGGATGGCGGTGGTCTCGTCACTGGCACGGACGACTTCGGGGACGTGTTCCACCCAGTAGGGGATGACGTAGGCGAGGCCGAGGTCAGGGTCGTCTTCGCGGAATTTGAACTGGAAACCGTTGGAGTAGAGGTGCGGGGTGTGGCTGGCGACGAAGACCGATTTGAAGCCGATACCCTTCTCGCCGATGTAGCCGGCGCGGTTTTTCTTGGTGGAGGCACCGATGCGGCACAGGCTTTCCACGTGTTCGGGCTGGAAGCCGCGCTCGTTGTTGAAGATGCACAGGCAACCCTGGGAACCGGGGGTGGTGGTGGGGTCGTCTTGTAGCAGGACCAGCCGTAGCCGCGGGGCGGTCTCGGGGGGATAGGTATTGTCTTCGGCGTTTTGGATGAGTTCGAGCAGGAAGTGGACGTCGCTGGAATAGAGCCCCTCGGAGAGCTGTTCGATGGCGTTGCGCAGGTTGCGGGCCATGCCGGCGAATTGGGGGGCGAGGCGGTCGTGTTCGTCCACACCGTATTCACGATGGCGGAAGTCGAGCAGGAAGCGGCGGGGGTCGGGGATCATGACGGTCGTTCTTCCTTGTGCTGTGGTCCGTCGGTCTCGGGGATCGTCTCCAGGGTATTTTCTCCGATTCTCACCAGATGAAGCCAGCCCGAATAGTGGGTGGTGCGGAATTGCATCCATTCCTCGTAAGGGGGCAGGCGTTGCAGTAGCGGGGTGGCGACGATGTAGAAGGTCCCCGGCTGGGCTCGATCGCTGCGGCGGAGGATCTCGCGTCGTTCGGCGCTGATGTAGAAGCTGGTGCCGTCGTGGACGGGCGTGCCGTCGTAGATGTAGAGGGGCTGATTCTGGGTGAGTCGGGCCACGGCCAGGGCTTGGTGTTTGAGGGGGGTGAGCTCGCCGTCGCGGCCGGGGAGATTGAACCAGTCGAAGCCCAGGCGGATGAAGGCCAGGGCCAGGCCGAGCAGGACCAGGCGGTGGAGGCGACCACGCCAGTATGCCCAGAGGATGGCGGTGAGCGCCAGGGCGAGGAAGGCGCTCTTGAGCAGTGCATGGGGGTAGTGGCCGGTGCGGTCGGTGAAGGGAAGGGCCAGGGCAGCGATCAGGGCCAGGGCGATGAGGCCGCCGAGCAGGGCCTCGATGGCCTGTTTCCATCGTGGGGCATGGTGTTCGGCCAGGGCGTGGGCCGGGATCACCAGGGCAGTCATCAGGGCGGCGAAGGCGAAGAGATAACGGGGATAGACCTGGGGTGAGGTCCAATAGAGCCAGACGTTGGCCAGGAAGGCCAGGCCGCAGAAGGTGTGGAAGGGGTGATCGAACAGGGCCCGGCGCACCCCCTTGGCCAGCAACAGCAGGGCGAGGAGGGTCCAGGGGAGGAAGTGGAACAGGAACTCGAACGGGAAGGTGCCCAGGTGGACGAGCACCGGGCCGAGGCCGAACTCCAAGCCGGTGCGTTTTGCCGATTCGCTCCACAGGCGGGCGAAGACGGCTTCTTCCAAACCGGGATTGCGGTGGAAATAGGCCAGGTAGTAGGCCCCCACGGGGAGGAGGAAGGCGAGCAGCCCCCAGGCGTGATCGAGGGAGAACAGACGCCGCCACGCCCGCCGCCAGCCGAGGTAGGCGAGGAGGGTCAGCCCTTGGAAGGCCAAGGCGGGCAGTCCCTTCATGAGGAAGGCGATGGCACAGAGGAGGTAACTGAAGACGAACAGGGACCGCCAGTGTTCCGCCTCCCCCAAATGGAAAATGGTGCTCATTCCCGCCACCACCAGGGCGGAGAAGGCGATGTCGATGAGTCCGAGGAAGGAGTCGAAGAACAGGATGCGGCCGCTGGTGGCCAGGGCGAGGGCGGTGAGGGCCCCCAGGAACAGGCCATGGTGGCGGGCGACACTGAGGGCGACCACCAGGGCCAGCAGATAGAGGGAGAGGACGGCGGGTACCCGCAGGGCCCATTCGTCGTAACGCCCGATGAGCTGGAAACTGGCGGCGATGAGCCAGTTGTACAGTGGCGGTTTGTTGAGGTAGGGCTCGCCGTTCAGGGTGGGGGTGAGGTAGTCGCCCGAGAGGATCATTTCCAGGGCCACCAGGGCGCGCCGCGGTTCGTCGGTGTGGACGAACAGGTGGTGGGCGTCCAGGTTGATCCACAGGGCCGCGCTCAGTACCCCCCACGCCAGGATCAGCAGCCAGGTATCCCGGCGGGTAGTGGCGTTCATGGATCGTGGAGGTGGTCGGCGGCCCACAGGGTGTTGTAGAGCAGCATGGCGACGGTCATGGGGCCGACCCCGCCGGGGACGGGGGTGATCCAGGCGGCGCGTTCCCGGGCGGTGGCGAATTCCACGTCGCCGGTGAGGCGGCCGTCAGGGAGTCGGTTGATGCCGACGTCGATGACCACCGCTCCGGGGCGGATCCATTCGCCTTTGATCAGCCCGGGTTTGCCCACGGCGGCCACCAGCAGCTCGGCGCGGCCGATCTGCTCGGCCAGATCCCGGGTGAAACGGTGGCAGACGGTGACCGTGGCGCCGGCCAGCAGCAGTTCCAAGGCCATGGGGCGGCCGACGATGTTGGAAGCGCCGACGATGACGGCGTTCCGTCCTTTGGGATCGTAGTCGATGGCCTCCAGCAGTTTCATCACCCCGTAAGGCGTGCAGGGGCGCAGACGGGGAAGGCGCAGCGCCAAGCGGCCCATGTTGTAGGGATGAAAGCCGTCCACGTCCTTGTCGGGGTGGATTCGTTCGATGACGGTCTCCGGGTCGATGTGGGCGGGGAGAGGAAGCTGGACCAGGATGCCATCCACCGCCGGATCCCCATTCAGCCGGTCGATGAGTTCCAACAGGGCGTCTTGATCGACCTCACCGGGAAGGTCGTGGGCGTAGGAGCGGATGCCGGCCTGTTCGCAGGCCCGTCGCTTGGCATTGACGTAGACCTGGGAGGCCGGGTCTCGGCCCACCAAAATCACCGCCAGCCCGGGAGGGCGTTTGCCCGCTTGCCGGCGCGCTTGTACGCACCTCTGGATCTCTTCGCGCAGGGTGGCGGCGATGGCCTTGCCGTCGATGAGTCTGCCCATGGGAACCGATGTCCTCGAAACGCACCAAGAAAGCCGGTTATGATCGCATGCTCCTTGGTGTCAGGCCAAGGTGGCTTGATTTGTCGTCTGCGGCGAAGGTAGAACTCGGTACTTCCCTTGCATCGGAATGTTTTGCCTCAGGTTTCACAAGGATCCGTGTAGCGATGCCTTCCTCCAACCCCCTGAACCGTCGGCCGGTGTTTTTGGATCTGCGGGTGATCCGTCTACCGGTGAATGCACTGGTTTCCATCCTTCATCGCCTGAGTGGTCTGTTTCTCATCGTGGTGTTGCCTTTCTGGGTATGGTTGCTGGGTGAGAGCCTTACCAGTGAGGCGGGGTACCTCCATGCGCGTGCGATATTGCATTCGTGGGGGGCTTGGCTGGCGCTGTTTTCACTGACGGCCCTGGGGCATCATTTTTTTGCCGGGCTGCGTCATTTGGCGATGGACGTCCATTGGGGGCTGACACGGGATGCCTCGCGCTGGAGCGCTTGGGGGGTGTTGGTCTTGGACGCCGTCTGTCTGCCGTTGTGGTGGAGGATGGTGGTATGAGCTGGCGGGCTCGGGGACTGAGACCGTGGGTATGGCAGCGTCTCTCGGCGCTCTATCTGGTCTTTGCCCTGGGCTATCTGGTGCTGACGCTGCCAGGGTTGCCAGTGGGATATGCGCATTGGCTGGCGTGGGTGGGCCACCCGTTCCATCAATTGTTGTTCTTGGGATTGATTCCGGCCGTGGGGATCCATGCCTGGGTGGGGGGGCGTGATGTGGTGCTGGATTATGTGCGCCCGGCGTGGCTGCGGCTGGTGTTGCTGGCGTTTTTGGGCTTCGGTTTGTCTGCCTTGGGGCTGTATGTGGTGATGGTGATACTGGGAGGAGGGCGGTGAAGCTGGAGCGCCGGCGTTTCGATGCCTTGGTGATCGGTGCCGGTGGCGGCGGGCTGCGGGCGGCGTTGCAGTTGGCCCAGGCCGAGGCCAGCGTGGCGGTGGTCTCCAAGGTCTTTCCCACCCGCTCGCACACCGTGGCCGCCCAAGGCGGGATCAATGCCGCTTTGGGCAATGTGTTGCCCGACAATTGGCATTGGCACATGTATGACACCATCAAGGGCAGTGATTATCTCGCCGACCAGGACGCGGTGGAGTACATGTGCCGGGCGGCGGCCCATCTGGTGTATGAACTGGAGCATGCCGGAGTGCCGTTTTCCCGCCTGGAGGACGGCAAGATCTATCAACGCCCTTTCGGCGGTCAGAGTCAGAATTTCGGCGGTGAGCAGGCGGCGCGGACGTGTGCCGCCGCTGATCGTACCGGCCATGCCATCCTGCATACCTTGTATCAGCAGAACATCCGCGCTTGCACCCATTTCTTCGATGAATATTTCGCCCTGGATCTCATTCGTGACGAGGAGGGGGCGATTCTGGGGGCAGTGGTGTTGTCCATCGAGACCGGTGAGCCGCTGCTCATCGAGGCCAAGACGACGTTGCTGGCCACCGGTGGTGCCGGGCGGATTTTTCGCACCAACACCAATGCCCGCATCAATACCGGTGACGGTATGGCGATGGCGCTGCGGGCTGGTATCCCCTTGCAGGACATGGAGTTTTTCCAGTTTCACCCCACCGGGATCGCCGGAAAGGGGATGTTGATCACCGAGGGAGCGCGGGGGGAGGGTGGCTATCTGATCAACAAGGACGGCGAGCGCTTCATGGAGCGCTATGCCCCGCATGCCAAGGACCTGGCCAGCCGGGACGTGGTGAGCCGTGCCATCGCCATCGAGGTGCGTGAGGGGCGGGGCTGTGGGCCCAAAGGGGATCATGTGCTGCTCAAGCTGGACCATCTGGGCGCGGAGGTGATCAAGAAACGCCTGCCCGGCATCCGCGACATGGCACGGACTTTCTTGCACATCGACCCCATCGACACCCCCATCCCGGTGTTCCCCACCGCCCATTACACCATGGGGGGGATCCCCACCAACCGTTTCGGCCAAGTGGTGGTGCCCATGGGGTCGAGTAATGAGGTGCCGGTCCCCGGACTCTATGCCGTGGGCGAGTGCGCTTGTGTCTCGGTGCATGGGGCCAACCGTCTGGGTGGCAATTCGCTGTTGGACATCGTCGTATTCGGTCGTGCCGCCGGGAATCACATCATTCAATACCTTCAGGAGCATCGCTATCACCGCCCCTTGTCAGGGGAGGGGGTGGAACGTGCCCTGGCCCGCCTGGCCCGCTGGGAGCGCAAAGGTAAAGGGGAGTCGGTGGATGGGCTGCGTGTCGAGTTGCAGCGGGAGATGGAGGCCCATTGTGGGGTGTTCCGGGAGCAGTCGGTATTGGACCAGGGGGTGGCCAAGATCCGGGAGCTGGCGGTTCGTTTGCAAGAGGCCCGGCTGGGTGATCACTCCAAGGTGTTCAACACGGCGCGCATCGAGGCCCTGGAGCTGGAAAACCTGATGGCGGTGGCTCTGGCCACCGTGCATGCCGCTGCTGCCCGCACCGAGAGCCGGGGCGCCCATTCACGGGTGGACCATCCCGAACGGGACGATACCCGTTGGCTCAAACATTCCTTGTTTTTCCTCGAGGGAGAGCGCTTGGAGTACAAACCGGTGCGCATGAAGCCATTGAATGTCGCCCCGTTCCCCCCCAAGGAACGGGTCTATTGAGGAACGCTCGATGCGATTTTCCATCTATCGCTACTTGCCGGAGGAGGACGAGGCCCCCCGCATGCAGGACTACGAGCTGGCCGAGGCGCCTCCGGAGATGATGGTGTTGGATGCCTTGCTGGCCCTGAAGGAGCAGGATCCCACGTTGAGCTTCCGCCGTTCCTGCGGCGAAGGGGTGTGCGGTTCCGATGGCATGAACATCAATGGCGTCAACCGCCTGGCCTGCATCACCCCCCTCGCAGGGCTCTCTGAACCGGTGGAGATCCGACCCCTGCCGGGGTTGCCGGTGATCCGCGACCTGGTGGTGGATCTGAGGCCGTTTTTCCATCAGTACCGCGCGGTGCGGCCTTATCTGGTCAACCACGACCCCGAACCCGAGATCGAACGTCTGCAGAGCCCCGAGGAGCGCGACCGCCTCGACGGACTCTATGAATGCATCCTCTGCGCCTGTTGTTCCACCGCCTGTCCGTCGTTCTGGTGGAATCCGCACAAGTACCGCGGTCCGGCGGCCCTGCTCCAGGCGGCCCGTTTTCTGGAGGACAGCCGCGATCAGGCCACCGGAGAACGCCTCAGCGAGTTGGAGGGACCGTATCGCTTGTTTCGTTGCCGCAGCATCATGAATTGCACCCAGGTGTGTCCCAAGGGCTTGAATCCCGCCGAGGCCATCGGCAAGATAAAGCTCCGCCTGTTGAAACATCTGGTCTGAATGGACGAAGACACGGGGCAGGATCACGCTAGACGGCTGTACTGGCAGTGCCGACGCGGGATGTTGGAACTGGACATCCTGCTGGATGCTTTTCTTCGCCACGGTTATCCCCACGCCACCCCGGAACTGCAGCACGACTTCGCCCGTCTACTGCGCCTTCCCGACCAGACCCTCTGCCGCTATCTCCTCCAAGGTGAAACCCCCGATGATCTCGGCCACGCCCGCATCGTCCGTTGCATCCTTGAGCAGCATTGACTTGCGTCTGGGGCCTTCCTGGTACCAGGCGGGGGCGTTGCTGGTGATGCACATGGGGGCGCTGGTGTTCCTCGCTCCCGCGGCACTGCCGCTGGCGTTGAAGGGGCTGGTGTCGTTGGGGGTGGTGGTCAGTCTGGTCCAGACCTTGCGGGTGTATGCCTTGCGTCACAGCGCCTCGGCGATCGTACGCCTGCGCTGGTCTTCAGGGGGAAATTGGGAGCTGGAGGATGCCGCCGGCCGGCGCCACCGGGTGCATCTGGCCGATGGGGGCTGTGTCCATCCCCGTTTGGTGATTCTCAATTTCACCGGGTTTCCCGGGCCGCGCCGCCGGCGCTCGGTGGTGATCACCCCCGATGCCCTTATCGGGGGCAATCTGCGCCAACTGCGCGTGCTGCTGCGCCTGCAGGGGGCGCGTCGGGAGGGGTGAGCACAGTGTCGCGGGGGGGATGGCATTCATCTGCCCGAGGGTGATCCAGGCTGTAGTGCAGCCCGCGGCTTTCCTTGCGGCTCATGGCACAACGGATGATCAGCTCGGCCACCGTGACCAGATTGCGTAGTTCCAGCAGGTCGTTGGTGACGCGGAAGTGGCCGTAGTATTCCTCGATTTCTCTCTTCAATAGTTCCACCCGGCGAAGGGCCCGTTGCAGCCGCTTGTCGCTGCGGACGATGCCGACGTAGTCCCACATGAAGCGTCGCAGCTCGTCCCAGTTGTGGGCCACCACGATCTCTTCGTCGGAATCGGTTACCCGGCTCTCGTCCCAGGGTGGGGGATCACCAGGGACGGGGAATGCCTCGATGTGTTTCTGGATGTCTTCGGCGCAGGCCCCGGCGAACACCAGACATTCCAGCAACGAATTGCTGGCCATGCGATTGGCGCCGTGCAGTCCGGTGTGGGCGGTTTCGCCCACGGCGTAGAGGCCGGGGAGATCGCTGCGGGCGCAGCGGTCGGTGATCACGCCGCCGCAGGTGTAGTGGGCCGCCGGGACCACCGGCAGGGGTTCGCGGGTCATGTCGTAGCCGAATTCCAGGCAGCGGCGGTGGATGTTGGGGAAATGGCTGCGGATGAACGTCGCCGGTTTGTGGGAGATGTCCAGCAGCACGTGGTCCACCCCCAGGCGTTTCATTTCATGGTCGATGGCGCGGGCGACGATGTCGCGTGGGGCCAGCTCTTCGCGCGGATCGAATCGGTGCATGAAGGGCGTGCCGTCGGGGAGCAGCAGCCGTCCCCCCTCACCGCGCACGGCTTCCGAGATGAGGAAGGACTTGGCCGCCGGATGATACAGACAGGTGGGATGAAATTGGATGAACTCCATGTTGGCCACTCGACAGCCGGCACGCCAAGCCATGGCGATGCCGTCACCGGTGGAGGTGTCGGGGTTGGAAGTATAGAGGTAGACCTTGCTGGCGCCGCCGGTGGCCAGCACCGTGGCCCGGGCGGAGAAGGCCTCCACCCGCCTGTGTTCGCGATCGAGCACGTAGGCTCCCAGGCAGCGGTGCCCTTCCTGACCCAGTTTTCTGGTGGTGATCAGGTCCACGGCGATGTGGCGCTCGAACAGATCGACGTTTTCCTGGGCGCGGATCTGGGCCTCCAACGTGTGTTCCAGGGCCCGTCCGGTGGCATCGGCGGCGTGGAGGACCCGGCGATGGCTGTGGCCACCTTCGCGGGTGAGATGGAATGCCTCGGTGCCGTCCTCGCCACGCTGGCGGGAAAAGGGCACGCCTTGATCGATGAGCCATTGAATGGCCTCGCGGGCATGGGTGACGGTGAAACGCACCGTCTCCTCGTCACACAGCCCCGCCCCGGCACGCAAGGTATCTTCGATATGGGCCTCGAGGCTGTCCGGCGGGCCCATCACCGCCGAGATGCCCCCCTGGGCATAGAGTGTGGAGCCCTCACTGAGGGGGCCTTTGGACAATACCGCCAGCCGCAGCTCCGGCCGGGCGCGGGCCAGTCGCAAGGCGGTGGTGAGGCCAGCCGCACCGCTGCCGATAATGAGGACATCGTATCTGTAGGCAGACATGGAGTGTGTTTGTCTCTGGTGGAACGTGCTTTATTTTTACTGTCGGTTCGACAGCCCTTCACCGGGCATGTAATCATAAAACGATGAATAGGACGAATCCCTTGTTGGTGCGGCGATGAAACAGGCGAAAGGCGTGGCCTCGGAGCAGGAGAAGGTGCCGCGTCAGAGCGAGCGGAGCATTGATCAGGCCTTGGTGGAGCGTGCCCAGCAAGGGGACAAGAAGGCCTTCGATCTCTTGGTGCGCAAGTACCAGCACAAACTGGTGAAGCTCATTTCCCGCTATGTCTCCGATCCCAGCGAGGCCTTGGATGTGGCTCAGGAGGCCTTCATCAAGGCCTACCGGGCGCTGCCCAAGTTTCGCAGCGAGAGCGCCTTTTACACATGGCTGTACCGAATCGCCATCAATACCGCCAAGAACTGGCTGGTGTCCAAGGGACGGCGTCCGCCGGAGGCCGATCTCAGTGCCGAGGAAGCGGAACAGTATGAAGGGGGAGGCAGTCTCAGGGATTACGACACCCCCGAGCAGTTGCTCGCCAAGGACGAGGTGGAGCGGGCGGTCTATGAGGCGATCAGCGAGTTGCCTCATGATTTACGTACTGCCATCACCCTACGGGAAATGGAGGGGATGAGCTACGAGGAGATCGCCAAGGCCATGGATTGCCCGGTGGGAACGGTGCGGTCGCGCATCTTCCGTGCCCGGGAGGCCATCGACAAGAAACTCAAGCCCCTGCTGGAGGGATGAGGGTGGAATTTTCCCGATCCCGGAGTGACTAAGGGGTGAGGACACGGAACTGGGTGCGGGTACGGGCCGGGTCCCGTGCCAGGGCTTACAGGAACATCGAGTCAAGAAGAAGGTGGCCAGCATGAATCACTCGATCGACAACGACATCTCGGCCCTGATGGACGATGAACTGCCGCCCGATGCTCGAGACGAGCTCTACCAAGTCATCAAGTCGGATGCCGTTTTGGTCGAAAAATGGTCCCGCTATCACCTCATTCGTGATGCGCTCACCAACCAACTTCCCGACAGCTTTTCCCTGGATTTCGCCGAGCGGGTGAAAGAGGCCATCGACGCTGAACCGACGCACTTCCTTCCTCAGAATCGACGAGAAAACGCCGCTGCCCTCCCCGCTGGAGAAGACAACCGTCCCCATCGGCCACGCTGGCTCATGCCGGCCGCCGCTGCGGCTACGGTGGCCGCGGTGGCCATCCTTGGCTTCCAGCTGGATCGTGGCGGTGAAACGGCCCCTGCACTCACCGCCTCTTCTTCTCCCGTCTCCTCCCTCTCGCCCCAGACCCTCGTTTCCTCCCAAGACCATCTCAATTCCGGCGCACCTCAGTGGTGGCGTGGCCAGACACCGCCTTCCGGTGATGTGCTGGCACGCCACCTGGCGCAGGGTGCACCCACGGCGAGTGTGCGTGAGGCGGCCGATCGTTACTTGGTGGACCACAACGGGGTGGCGGCCGGCTCCGGCGTCTATAACGTCTTCCCCTATGCCCGGTTGGTGAGCCAAGACCCGGCGGGTGTGCGCTGAGCATGGTGGGTCATGGTCTGATGCGCCGTTTCGGCCTGTTGTTGTTGTTTCCCCTCACCGCCCTCGCCGGCCAGGAAGACCTGGGAGATGCCATGAACTGGCTCTCCAAGATGGCGAGGGCGGCCCATGAACGGAGTTATGACGGCGAGTTCGTCTACGACGACGGCGAGCGCCTGGAGACCTTGCGCATCACCCATGACGCCGGTCCCCCCGAGCGGGAGCGCATCGTCTCGCTCAACGGGGTGGGGCGTGAGGTGATCCGCGACGGCGAGGCGGTACAGTGCGTCTTTCCTGAGGCGCGCAAGGTCTACGTGGACGACCAGGTGCCTCGTTTTACCTTTTCTTTCGACGACGAAGACATCGCTCGGCTGCAGCGTTACTACCGCTTGCAGGTGGAGGGGCGGGATCGGGTCGCCGGCCGGCCGGTGGTCCGTATCCGCGTCGAGGCGCAGGACGAATACCGTTACGGTTACCGTCTGTGGCTGGACGAAGAAACGGCGTTGTTGTTGCGTTCGGAATTGATCGACCCCCAGGGCGAGGTGGTGGAACGTTTGTTGTTCACCCGTCTGGAGCTCCTCGACCGGGTACCCGATTCAGCGTTACGCTCCCGCTTCGATCTCAGCGAGTTCGAACGCATCGAGGATCGGCCGCGACCCCCGGGGATATCGGTGCCGGTACCGTGGCAGGTGGCCTGGTTGCCGGAAGGGTTTCAGCTCACCGAACAGCGGATCAAGGCCCTTGGAGAAGGCGGCGAGGTGATCCAACTGGTGTTCGGTGACGGGATGTCGTTGGTGTCGGTATTCATCGAACCGGCGGGCGAGGTGGGGGTGGAGGGCGTGTTGCTGGACAAGGGCGCCGTCCACGGCTATGCCCTGGTGCAGGAAGGACGGCGTATCACCGTGGTGGGTGAGTTGCCCGCGGAGGCGGTGGCCCGCATCGCCCGTTCGGTGCGTCTGGATGCCGTGGCCCATGCCGATTCTTCGGCCACGGCGGCCGTGGCGCCATGAGCCTCGAGGGGTTCAGCGAACAGGAAGCGGTGGTGGTGGCCGTGGAGGGCCGGCTCGCTTGGGTGGAGGCCCAGAGGCAATCCGCCTGTGGA
>JALSHN010000314.1 GCA_026982215.1 Gammaproteobacteria bacterium | reverse complement strand
CCATCTCTCCCAACAGAAAGGGAAACATTATGACCCCAAGGTAGTGGATACCTTCCTAGCCGATTGGCGATTGCGGCGAGAAGGAGGAAATCGCCGCAAAAGCAGTCTCATCGTCGGCTCCTTCCGCCTGAAACCGGGCATGGTCCTGGCCAAGGACATCACCAGCCCCGATGGCGTGCTCCTTCTCGCTCGAGGACTCACCCTGGATGAGCCGATCATCAACAAGATTCGTGAGCTGGAGAGATCCCTGGACACCCGCTTCGCTATCAGTATCCGCCTAAACCCCGCTCACCCCTGATGACGCCTCGGCCATGGATGTTATAAAACGATCCTGAATTCAAAGGGCGAGGAATCTTCGTTTGACCCGCATCTACACCCGTACCGGTGACCGGGGGGAGACCGGTCTGGCCGATGGCAGCCGCCACCCCAAGGATGCCCTGCGCCTGGAGGCCATCGGCACCGTGGACGAGCTCAACAGCGTCCTGGGGGTGTTGTTGGCCGAGGGCCTCCCCGACCCGGAGGCCCGTGCCCTCTCCCGGATCCAACACCGGCTTTTCGACCTGGGCGCCGAACTGGCCCAGCCGGAGAGCACCGTCCTCCTCCCCGAGGCAGTGGCCGAGCTGGAGGCCCTCATCGACGAGTGGAATGCCGAGCTGGCGCCATTACGCGAATTCATCCTCCCCGGCGGGCATCGCAGCGCCGCCCTGGCCCACTTGGCCCGCACCGTGTGCCGGCGTGCCGAACGGCGTTTGGTGGCCCTGGGGCGCGAGACAGTGCAGAACCCCCACAGCTTGGCCTTTCTCAATCGCCTCTCCGATCTGTTGTTCGTGCTCGCCCGCCGCCTCAACCGCTACCATGGGCGGGAAGACGTCCACTGGCAACGCGAGTTTTGACCCTGCAACGGGACCACCACCGGCCGACAACCTCACTGGGTTCCCCGCGAGTTTTAGTCATCATGATCGGCAGCATCGTCTCCAACGGTCTCGGCGGCATCCACCAGGGGCTTGGCCAAGTACGTGCCGCTGCCAGCGACATCGCCCGGCCATCCCCGCACGCTGCCTCTGGGAAAGACACCCTCCCCGAGGCTCTGGTGGATCTGCGCCAGGGTCGGCTCCAGGTGGCCGCCTCGGCGAAGGCGATCCAGGTGGCAGACCAGGCCCTGGGCAGTCTGTTGGATCTACGCGCCTGAGCCGTTTCCCCCAACCGATTGGCCAGGCAGGACCCAATTGCCGCATCAGGCTCACCAAGGCCGCGCCCATGGGCTATGCTGGGGGGAGTGTCACCAGCTCACGGGAGGATGAACCCCCATGGACGACGATCTGCTCGCCCCTGCCCGTCCGGCCATCGAACACCGCCGCCATCCACGGCTGCCACTGCGTCTGCCGGTGGTGTTGCGCGACCCCAATGGGGAGGAGTATCACACCTGCTGGATCACCGAGGCCTGCCAGGAGGGACTGGGGATCACCTGTGAGGGTGATGCCTTGCCCAGCGGGGGGTTCGTGGAGGTGCTCCTGCCGCTGGACGACCGACCCACGCAGGCCTGGCCCCGCTGCCATGCCCAGGTGATCCACCGCGGCGAGGGCCGTCTGGGGGTGTGGCTGGGGGAGGACGAACGGCCCGGGAGCAACCCGGTGAGCGCTCACCTGCTGTGTCACCTCCCGCCGCGCTGACCCGTCGTCTCGAGGTTCAGGACAAACGCAAACGCTGGTGCAGTTCCGGCTCGATGACGTGACGCCCCTTGGCGCGCAGCAACCGGGCCATGTCGGCCATCCCGCCGTTGAATTCCCCATGGACCAGGAAGATCGCCCGCGGCCGGCCGGTGTGCCCCACCCACTCGG
>JALSHN010000313.1 GCA_026982215.1 Gammaproteobacteria bacterium | reverse complement strand
GTGGTCTGGGGATGGAGATAGAGGACTACGTGCATTATTTCTGCGGGCTGGACTGTCTGGCGAGCTGGCATGAACTGCGCCATACGCTGAATCGCCGTACTGATTGAGCGTTCCGTTCGACCACGCCCTTGGTCCCGCCGAAAAAACCATTTTTCGGCGGGATTTTTTTCGTTCGCCTCCCAAGGAAAGAAAAACACCAAGACCGCTCCCGCCACCCGGGCGCGGGGTTCGATCGTACCGCGGGCAAACGACTCCGTCGGCAGGTGGTATAAATTCATTGTTTATGGTGTGTGATTGTTGTCGAATCAATTACTTATTCATGTTCTGGGGGTCGGGTTAAAGTTTGTTGCGCCCTGGGTCGATGGGCTCGTTACCGTCGCAAATGACGCACACGAGGAGATGAAGATGAAAAAACTGGCTTTGTTGTGTGGTTTCGTGTGGGCCGCGGCCTCGCTTTCGCTCCAGGCCGGGGAGACGACGCCGGAATTCGTCGAGGGCACCACCCGGGTCACGGCCGAGGAGATCATCGATCTGGTGGACGCCAAGCCGGACCTGGTGATCATCGATGCCCGTAAGCGCAGTGATTACCAGAAGGGCTACATCGAGGGGGCGGTGAACCTGCCCAATACCGAGACCACCCCGGAGAGCCTGGCGGGGGTGATCCCCAGCAAGTCCACCCCGGTGCTGTTCTATTGCAACGGGGTGAAGTGCGGCCGCAGCGTGGAATCGGCGCAAAAGGCGGTGAGTGCGGGTTACACCCAGGTGTATTGGTTCCGCGGCGGCATTCAGGAATGGGAGGCCAAGGGCCTGCCGGTGGTGAAACCCTGACGCGTTGCCGTCGTTCTACCGCTTCCAGTGATTCGGGAGGTCCGCCATGCCGTTCCACCGTTTGTCCATCAAGAACCTGACCTTGATCAACCTGCTGTTGCTGGGGGTGATCTCCATCGTACTCTCGGTGCTCTCGGGGCAGGTGTTCCGTGCCACGGCGGTGGAAGAGTCGCGTCTCATGCTCTCCCGGGTGACCGACGTCGCCGCCCATCAGGTGCTCGCCGAGCTGCGGCAACTGGCCGGCGAGCTGGGGACGGCGGCGCAGAAGGATCGCAACCTGCGGGCGGTGGCATTGGGCCGGCCCCAGGGTGATCGTCAGGCGGCTTCGGCGTACCTCGACGATCAATTTCGCCAACGGCTGGTCAGCGCCGGCGACATGGTGTTGCTGAAGCTGCGTCTTTACGACCGTACGCTGCGGCCGGTACTGGTCTCGGGCGAGGGTGTCTCGGCGCTGGGGGAGGGATTGCCGGCCTTCCTGGTCGAGCAGGCCCAGGGGCGCGAGGGGGCTGATCGTTACAAGATCCTCGCCGGGCTGTGGAGCAGCCCGGCGGGGCCGGCCTATTCGGTGCTGGTCCCGGTGGGGGGGCTGCGTCTCGCCGGTTATCTGGAAGTGGTGGTGGATCCGGTACCCAACTTGCGGGCGGTGGGCGAAGTGGTGGGGGCGCCGCTGCGCATCCTTTCGGTGGACGGGACGCAGGAGTGGTTCCGTGATCCCCAGTGGCCGGAGGTGATGGACGACGGCCTGGTGGATGTGGATTATCTGCTCCGCGGGGACGACGGCTCCGCGGTGCTGCGTCTGGACGCGGTGGAGGACGTGAGCCACATGATGGCCGCCTTCGCCCGTACCCAGTGGCTCAACGTGGCCGCCTATGCGGTGGTGGTGGGGCTGCTGGTGGCCCTGGCGCTGTATCTGTTCGGCCGTTGCCTGTTCCGTCCCATGGAGCGCCTCTCGGCGGTGATGTCGCGGGTGGCGGCGGGGGATCTCACCGAGACACCGAGGGTGGAGGGGCTGGTGG
>JALSHN010000312.1 GCA_026982215.1 Gammaproteobacteria bacterium | reverse complement strand
GACGACGTCGGTGTGGCCGGCAAAGCAGAACAGCGGGCCGTCATCACCCCGTCTGGCCCAGAGGTTTTTCACTCCGCCGCGGTCCATGGGCTCCAGGCGGAAGCCGAGGCGGGCCAGGCGGTCGCCGATGAGGCGCTGGCAACCGGCGTCGTCTGGGGTCACCGAGGGGCGTTCGATGAAGGCGCAGGCCAGGGCCAGGGTGCCGTCGCTCACCCCAGGCGCTCCTGATAGGTGGTTTCGTCGAAGCCCACGGCGAGGACGTGCTCATCGCGTTCGATCACCGGCCGTTTGATGATGGTGGGCTTCTCCAGCATCAGGGCGATGGCTGCGTCGGCATCGTTCACTTGGGCGCGGCGTTCCTCGGGGAGACGGCGCCAGGTGAGGCCCTTGCGGTTGAGCAGGGTCTCCCAGCCCGTCTGTTCCACCCAGCGGCGCAGCCGGGCCTCGTCCACGCCTTCTTTTTTGAAGTCGTGGAAGCGGTAGTCCACGGTGTGTTCGTCGAGCCAGGCGAGGGCCTTTTTCACGGTGTTGCAGTTTTTGATGCCGTAGACCTCGAGCATCACACCCCCCGCAGCAGTTCGTTGATGCCGACCTTGGCGCGGGTCTTGGCGTCCACCCGTTTGACGATCACCGCGCAGTAGAGGCTGTATTTGCCGTCCTTGGAGGGCAGGTTGCCGGGGACCACCACCGAGCCGGCGGGGACGCGGCCGTAGTGGATCTCGCCGGTCTCGCGGTCGTAGATCTTGGTGCTCTGGCCGATGTAGACGCCCATGGAGATCACCGCGCCTTCCTCGACGATCACCCCTTCGACGATCTCGGAGCGGGCGCCGATGAAGCAATTGTCTTCGATGATGGTGGGCGCGGCCTGCAGCGGCTCCAACACGCCGCCGATGCCGACACCGCCGGAGAGGTGGACGTTTTTGCCGATCTGGGCGCAGGAGCCCACCGTGGCCCAGGTGTCCACCATGGTGCCCGAATCCACGTAGGCGCCGATGTTGACATAAGAGGGCATGAGGACCACGCCGGGGGCGATGTAGCTGCCGCGGCGGACGGTGGCGGGGGGTACCACGCGCACCCCGGCCTCGGCGAAGTCGCGTTCTTCGTGGTGGGCGTATTTGGGTTCGACCTTGTCGTAGAAGCGGGTGAAGCCGCCGTCCATCAGCCGGTTGTCCTGGAGTCGGAAGGAGAGCAGCACGGCCTTTTTGAGCCATTCGTTGACCACCCAGCGGCCGTCTTTTTTCTCCGCCACCCGGGCCTCGCCGGCGTCCAGCAGGGCCAGGGCCTCGTCCACCGCTTCCCGGACCACGGTGTCGGCGTTGCGGGGGGTGAGTTCGGCGCGGCGCTCGAAGGCCGCTTCGATGGTCTGTTGCAGGTCGTTCATGGCTGTTCTCCGTTGTCGTTCTCGGGGCGCGCAAGGCGCGAAATTATAGCGTCTGGACGAAGTCACGGATACGCCGCGCCGCCTCGATGCAGTCCTCCAGGGTGGGGACCAGGGCGATGCGCACTCGATGGCTGCCCGGGTCGCCGCCGGGGGTGGGGCGGGAGAGGTAGCGCCCGGGCAGGACCAGCACGCCTTGGTGGCGGTAGAGCTCGCGGGTGAAGGTCTCGTCGTCGATGGGGGTGCGCGGCCAGAGGTAGAAGCCGGCGTCCGGGCGGGCGACGTCCATCACCGGGGTGAGGATCTCCAGCACGGCGGTGAATTTTTCCTGGTAGCGCTGGCGGTTCCGTGCCACGTGGGCCTCGTCGTTCCAGGCGGCCTCGGAGGCGGCCTGGGTGGGCGGGGGCATGGCGCAGCCGTGGTAGGTGCGGTAGCGCAGGAAGGCGGCGAGGACCTCGGCGTCGCCGGCGACGA
>JALSHN010000311.1 GCA_026982215.1 Gammaproteobacteria bacterium | reverse complement strand
GAGCCCACCAACCTGTGGTTGGTAACGGCCCTGCCGCCTGGAAACCGCAAGTCAGCCGTCATGAACGCCGCCATTGCGCCCTTGGCAGCTTGGGAACGGGACCGAGCGAAGTCGCTGGAGCCTGAAATTCGGCGCATCACCAGCGAACGCTCGACCCTGGAGGCTCGTGTCAAAGAACTGCGACGCCAAGCCGCCAAGGCAAAGGACCCCACTGAGGTCCGACGACTGACGCAAGAGATATCCGACATCGAATCGGACTTGCCCGCTATCCCAATCCTGCCCCGTTTGTACACGTCCGATGCTACTCCGGAACGGTTGGGAACACTGCTGTCGGATCATGGCGAGTGCATGGCCTGGCTCTCCAGCGAAGGGGGCATCTTCGACCTGTTGCAGGGCCGATACTCCAACGGCATTCCCAACCTCGACCTGCTGTTGAAAGTCCACAGCGGCGACCCCGACCGAGTGGACCGTCAGGGACGCCCCCCAGTCTTGCTCGGATGCCCACGCTTGACCCTCGGGCTTGCCGTACAGCCGGAGGTTCTCCGAGGGCTGGCGGCCAAGCCGGGGTTCCGTGGACGCGGATTGCTGGGGCGGTTTCTTTACTTGCTGCCGCCGTCCCCGCTGGGCTTTCGCCCGCTCGAATCCAATCCCGTGCCGGAGGGGGTGCGCGACGCCTACGCGGCGGGTCTCCGAGCCATGCTGGACTGGGAACCAGCCTTCGACGAGCACGGCGACGAACGCCCCCACCTGCTGCGTCTGAGCCATGAAGCCTATGCGGAATGGCGTGAATTCCAGCGGGCCATCGAGGTGCAGATGCAACCTGGCCGGGAACTGGAACACTTCACCGACTGGGCAGGCAAGGCTCCGGGGACAGCGGCACGTCTGGCCGGGGTACTTCATGGCATCAAGCACGCCCATGGCGCACCCTGGGAGGCCGCCATCACTGCCGAGACCATGAACGCCGCCCTGGAGATCATGGCCGTTATCACCCGCCACAACCTGGCAGCGCTGGACATGATGGGGGCCGATCCCACCATTGCCGCTGCCCGGGTGGTCTGGAACTGGATCGAGCGGGGCCGAGTGGAGCGTTTCACCGTGCGCGATGCCTTCAACGCCCTACGCGGCACTTTCCCCCGTGTCCCCAAGCTGCGCGAAGCCTTGGAGGTGCTGGAAGAACGTGGTTATCTAGAGGTAATCGAACCACCACGTGATGGTCCCGGCCGTCCACCCTCGCCCATGGTGTGCGTCCGCCCCGACATCGCGAGGACTTGGCGATGAGTTGGCGCGATATCCTCGGGGTAAACCCTTCGACCAGAACGCCCCATGCGCACAATTCGCAGAACACGCAGAAACCCACTGAGGCAGGGAATTGTGCAGATAGTGCGGATTCTGCGTATAGGGATTCAGGCCAGGAAAGCTCCCAACTACTGGAGTCCCTGGCCGATACGTGCAAAGGACTCGACATCACCGTGAGCGAGGTGCGGGATGCCCTATCCGACGATGATGTGGCGGACTGGCGCAACGGAGAACTGACCCCTGAGACCTTACGCGCCCTCGCCCGGGCTCTGGTGGACCGACGTCTCATGGATCACGGGCAACCTCCACTTGGTTATGACCAGCACGCCAATTGCCGTCAATGCGGTCCCATCTGGTTATGGACCACAGGAACCTTCGATGCCTGTCCCTGGTGCTGGAACCGGATCGGGGAACGTCCTATCCCCCGCCCCGGAGCGGTCCGCTGTAGCGACTGCGCCCATTATCGGCGTATCGATCACCCCCACCTCGGCCACTGTGCCGTGGGCCAACCCGAAGCGCCTGCCGGGCTCTGGGACAACGACCGCCGGCACTGCGCGCACTGGTTGCCCTGGTCCGGTTGAGCCACAGGAAGTTGAAAATCAATGAGGACCCCATCGATGACAAAGACCGCCACCTCCCACCTCACTGCTGCCGAACGCAAGAACCGCATCGTCGAACTGCGCCGTGCCGGCTACCTGCTGCGCGAGATCGCCGACGACGTCGGATGCAGCCCCCAATACGCCCACAAGGTGATCGTGACCCACCTGAACGCCCTGTCCGAACGCCTCGCCGAAGACGTGGCCCGCTTGCGGGCCCAGGAATACGAGCGTCTGGAGGCTGCCCTGAAAGCCGTTTGGCCCCAAGCCCTCGAGGGCGACCTGAAGGCCACCGACCGGATCATCAAAATCATGGAACGCAAGGCAAAACTATTTGGCCTTGATGCCCCGGCCCGCCAGGAGCTCAGCGGACGTGAGGGTGGCCCACTCGAAGTCGAGGGGAAAGGGCTGGCATCGCTGCTGGCAGCGTGGGAGGACATGCAGGCAGGGGAGTGACTACCCCTAGCAGTGACTCAGGGTGATCGAAATTGACCGCTGAGGTAGCCCATAGGTAGCCCAGGCTCGAAAACGCCAGGGATTTGAATGGGTACAGAAGACCACAACTCATTGTTTTCAAATGGTGGGCCCGCCAGGACTCGAACCTGGGACCAAGGGATTATGAGTCCCCTGCTCTAACCAACTGAGCTACAGGCCCGGGGTGGGAGATTATAAGCGTCGGTCGGGCTAAAGAGAAACGGGGCCTGGGGCCCCGTTTTTCGGTCAGTCGAGGAGGAAGCTGCGCAGTTGCTCGGAGCGGCTGGGGTGGCGCAGTTTGCGTAGGGCCTTGGCCTCGATCTGGCGGATGCGTTCGCGGGTGACGTCGAACTGTTTGCCCACTTCCTCCAGGGTGTGGTCGGTGTTCATGTCGATGCCGAAGCGCATCCGCAGCACCTTGGCCTCCCGGGCGGTGAGGCTGTCCAGCACGCTCAGGGTGGCCTCGCGCAGGTTTTCGAAGGTGGCGGCGTCCACCGGCGAGAGGACGTTCTGGTCCTCGATGAAGTCGCCCAGATGGGAGTCTTCGTCGTCGCCGATGGGGGTCTCCATGGAGATGGGTTCCTTGGCGATCTTGAGGACCTTGCGGATCTTCTCTTCCGGCATGTCCATGCGTTCGGCCAGCTCCTCGGGGGTGGGGTCGCGGCCCATTTCCTGGAGCATCTGGCGGGAGACACGATTGAGTTTGTTGATGGTCTCGATCATGTGCACCGGGATGCGGATGGTGCGGGCCTGGTCGGCGATGGAGCGGGTGATGGCCTGGCGGATCCACCAAGTGGCGTAGGTGGAGAATTTGTAGCCGCGGCGGTATTCGAATTTGTCCACCGCTTTCATCAGGCCGATGTTGCCTTCCTGGATGAGGTCGAGGAATTGCAGGCCGCGGTTGGTGTATTTCTTGGCGATGGCGATCACCAGCCGCAGGTTGGCCTCGACCATTTCTTTCTTGGCGCGACGGGCCTTGGCCTCGCCGATGGACATGCGGCGGTTGATGTCTTTGATGGCGCTGATGGAGAGGCCGGCTTGTTGTTCGATTTCGGCCAGTTTGCGCTGGGCGGCGTGGACCTCGTCGACGTATTTGGCCAGGTTTTTGGAGTAGGCCTTGCCGGCTTCCAGGTGGGCGTCGATCCAGGCGAGGTCGGTCTCGTGCTCGGGGAAGGAGGTGATGAAGGCCTTGCGCGGCAGACGGGCCTTGTTGACGCACAGGTCCATGATCTTGCGCTCGAGCACGCGGATTTCTTCCACCGTCTCGCGCAGTTCCTTGGTGAGGCGGTCGATGAAGCGCGGGGCGAGCTTGAATTCCATGAAGCAGGCGGTGAATTCGTCGCGCACGTCGGCGGACTTGGCATCGCGGTTGCCGCGCTTGGCCACGCCTTTCATGTATTGGTCGTGCAGCTTGCGCAGGCGCTCGAATTTCTCCCGCGCCACTTCCGGGTCGGGGCCGTCGTCCACTGGGGTGTCGTCGCTGGCCTCGGCGGGCGGGGTGTCTTCCTGGTCACGGAAACCGATGACCAGGTCGGAGAGCTTCATCTTGCCGGCCTCGACCTTGTCGTATTCCTGCAAGAGGGCGGTGATGGTCTTGGGGTAGGAGGCCAGGGCCTCGGTGACCTGGTTGAGGCCGTCCTCGATGCGTTTGGCCAGTTCGATCTCGCCTTCGCGGGTGAGCAGTTCCACCGAGCCCATCTCGCGCATGTACATGCGTACCGGGTCGGTGGTGAGGCCGAAGTTGTTGTCGACGGTGGACAGCGCCGCAGCCGCTTCTTCGACCACTTCTTCGTCGGGCACGGCCTCGGGGATGATCAGGGAGTCGGGGTCGGGGGCCTGTTCATGGACCGGGATCCCCATGTCGTTGATCATCTGGATGATCTCTTCGATCTGTTCGGGCTGGACGATCTCGTCCGGGAGGTGGTCGTTCACTTCCCGGTAGGTGAGGTAGCCCTGTTCCTTGCCTTTGGCAATGAGGAGTTTGATCTGAGACTGCTGGTCCGTGTTCATGTGTTGGCTCAACCGACAGTACCTGTGCCGTGGAAAAAATAGCTCGCGATTATATGGGAATCGTGATCCAAAATATAGACGAAACGGAAATGCCTGCCCTCATCCCTGCCGCTGTGCTTGCAGCAGGGCTTGAAGGTGTCGTTTCTCTTCCGGGCTGAGTCCTTGATTTTGAGACTTTTTCAATAGGCTCTCAACCTCGCTTTCGACTATCAAGCGCTCGATTCGTTCCATGGCGTCTTGAAATTCGACTACCAGGGCGCCTTCCTCCATGGGGGGGATGAGGCGTTGGATGCGGGCGAGATATTGGCCTTCCGGCCGCCCGCGCCAATGTTCGAACAGCATCGCCAAGGTGGTTTGCGGCCGTTGTTGGAGAATCTGAATGAGTTCTTGCAGCAGGCCGCTGCCGGGGAGTTCCAGCCGGGCGAGCCGTTCGGGGTCGCCGGCGCGCTGGGCCAGTTCCGGGGCCTGTAGGAGCATGGCGATAATGCGGGCGATGAGCGAGGGTGGACGGCGCTGGCCACGTCTTTCGTTGCGGCTGCTGTTCCGTTGGCGCTGCGGGAGTTCCAGGCGGCGGGCCAGCTCTTGGGGAGACCATTGGACCCGGCCGGCCAGGCGGTTGAGCAGCTCTTCCCGCCGGGCCCCTTCAGGGAGGCGTTGTAGGTAGGGGCGGGCCTTTTGGATCAGGCGGGCATGGCCGTCGGTGCTGCGCATGTCGCTGCCCTGGGTGAGGTTTTCCAAAAGGAAGTCCGAGAAGGTGAGCGAGCGGGCGATCTGTTCTTCGAAGGCCTCCCGGCCGAGCCGGCGGATGAGGCTGTCGGGGTCTTCGCCTTGGGGCAGGAAGGCGAAGCGGGCGCTGCGGCGGTCGTCGAGGAAGGGGGTGAGGGTCTCGACGGCGCGCCAGGCAGCCTCCCGCCCGGCCCGGTCTCCATCGAAGCAGAGGATGATTTCGTCCACGTGACGATAGAGGCGTTGGAGGTGCTGCTCGGTGAGGGCGGTGCCCAGGGTGGCGACGGCATAGGGGATGCCGTGTTGGGCCAGGGCGATGACGTCCATGTAGCCCTCCACCACCAGAAGGCGTTCCAGACTCCGCTGTTGGCGGGCTTGGTGGAGGCCGTAGAGTTCTTCGCCTTTGTGGAATACCGGAGTCTCGGGGGAGTTGAGGTATTTGGGGCCGTCGCCGTCGATGAGGCGCCCGCCGAAACCGACTAAGCGGCCGCGGTGGTCACGGATGGGGAACATGATGCGGTCGCGGAAACGGTCGTAGCTTTGGCCGTCTTCTCGCTGGGTGAGCAGGCCGGCCTCTTGGAGCAGTGCCCGCTCAGCGGGGCCGCGGCCCAGGGCCTCTTCGAGGTGGTGCCAACCGGGGGGGGCATAACCGAGTTCAAAGCGTTTGGCGATCTCGCCGCTGATGCCGCGGCCTTTGAGGTAATTCACCGCCCGGTCGCGTTGGGGGTGGCGGCGGAGTTGGATTTGGTAGTGGCGGGCGGCGCGTTCGAGGATGGCGTGGAGTGCGCTGAGGCGGTGGCCTTCCTCGCCGTCGCGTCTCTGGGGTTCGGCGGGGGCGGTGTGTTCGCGCGGCATGGGGAGGCCGGCCTGGCGCGCCAGTTCTTCTATGGCCTCGGGGAAGCTCAGGTGGTCGTATTCCATCAGGAAGCCAATGGCGCTGCCGTGGGCGCCGCAGCCGAAGCAGTGATAGAACTGTTTGCTGGGGCTGACGGTGAAGGAAGGGGTCTTTTCGTCGTGGAAGGGGCAGCGGGCGACGTATTCTTTCCCGGCTTTCTTCAGAGGAACCCGGGCGTCGATGAGGGCGACGATGTCGGTGCGGGCGAGGACTTCGTCGATGAAGTGTTGAGGGATCTTGCCGGCCATGATGGGCGGCCTCCCGGAGTCAGGCGCCGAGGCGGGCCTTGATCTTGGCGCTCACTTGGCTCATGTCGGCACGGCCTTGGACCTGGGGGCGTAGCCGGGCCATCACCTTGCCCATATCGCGGATGCTTTGGGCGCCGGTCTCTTCGATGGCGGTTTGGATGAGGGCGTCGAGCTCGTCTTCGCTCAGCGGCTCGGGGAGGAATTCCTGGATCAGCGCCATTTCCGCCTCTTCCTTGGCGGCCAGGTCCTCCCGGCCGGCCTTGCGGTATTGCTCCACCGCCTCACGGCGCTGCTTGAGCATCTTCTCCAGCACGGCGAGGATCTGATCGTCGCCGAGTTCGATGCGTTCGTCTACCTCGCGCTGTTTGATGGCGGCGTTGATCATGCGCAAGGTGGCCAAGCGCGCCTTGTCCTTGGCGCGCATGGCGTCCTTGGTGGCTTCTTGGATTCGGTCCTTCAGGGACATGGGGCGGGGTTGATTCAGCCCAGGTCCAAGGTGTTGAGACGTAGGGCGCGGCGTTGGGCTTCGTTGCGGGCGGCCTCGCGCTGCATTTTCTTGAGCTGGCGCTTGATGGCCGCGGCAGCCTTGCGCTTGCGCATCTGAGTGGGTTTTTCGTAGTACTCGCGCCGGCGCACTTCGGAGAGCACGCCCGCTTTTTCGCAGGCACGTTTGAAACGCCGCAGGGCGACGTCGAAGGGTTCGTTGTCTCGGACCTTGACCGCAGGCATGTGGCTCCTCTTCGTTTTTGAGTCGGGCTGAGAAAAGCGCGTATGATAGCCGCTTTGTTTCGGGGAGGCAAAGAAAACCTTGAGTCTCGATGGGCCTGTTTTGGGGGTGGAGACCTCGTGCGACGAGACAGGGGTGGCCCTGTTCGACCCGCGTCGCGGGGTGTTGGGCGAGCGGCTTCACAGCCAGGTGGCGTTGCATGCTGAGTATGGCGGGGTGGTGCCGGAGCTGGCCTCGCGGGACCATGTTCGTTATCTGGCGCCCTTGATCCGTTCCCTGTTGGCCGAGTGTGGAGTGGAGCGGCCGGCGGGGGTGGCCTATACCGCCGGGCCGGGGCTGGCGGGGGCGCTGTTGGTGGGGGCCTCGGTGGCCTCGGCCTTGGCTTGGGCCTGGGAGGTGCCTGTGGTGGCGGTCCACCATATGGAAGGGCATCTGTTGGCGCCGTTGTTGGCGGATGATGCCCCGCATTTCCCCTTTCTGGCCCTGTTGGTCTCTGGTGGCCACACCCAGTTGGTGGCCGTGGAGGGGTTGGGCCGCTATCGCATCCTGGGGGAGACCCTGGACGATGCCGTGGGCGAGGCCTTCGATAAGGTCGCCAAGATGCTGGGGCTGGGGTATCCCGGCGGCCCGGAGGTGGCGCGGTTGGCCGAGCAGGGCTGCCCGGGGCGGTTCCGTTTTCCGCGGCCGATGGTGGATCGTCCTGGCTTGGATTTCAGCTTCAGTGGTTTGAAGACGGCGGTGTTGAACGCGGTGGAGGTCCATGGCGAGGACCCCCGGGCCCGGGCGGATATCGCCCATGCCTTCCAGGAGGCGGTGGTGGAGACCCTCCTGGTGAAGTGCCGTCGAGCGGTGGCGGCCACCGGGATGGAACGATTGGTGGTCGCTGGGGGAGTGGGGGCCAACCGGCGGCTGCGTGAGGTCCTGCTGGCCTGGGGGCGGCAGGACGGTGTGGGGGTGTTCTTTCCGCCGCCGGCTCTGTGCACTGACAACGGGACGATGATTGCCCATGTGGGTGCGTTGCGGTTGGCGGCGGGGGAGCGCAGCGGCTGGGCGTTCACCGTGCGTCCCCGTTGGCCGTTGTCGGAATTGGCTCCGCCGGGGGGCTTAGCAGGCTGTTGAAGACGTTTTTCAACAGCCTGTTAGTCGCGGGTGGCCAGTGTGATGCCTTCCTTGGCGGTGTCCACCATCAGGCGGATTTCGTCTTCCTCGATCACGTAGGGCGGCATGAAGTAGACCACGTTGCCCAGCGGGCGCAGCAGTACCCCCTTCTCCAGGCCGTGTCGATAGACCCGCAGCCCCCGGCGTTCCTGCCAGGGGTAGGGTTCGCGGGTGGCTCGGTCGCGCACCATCTCGATGGCGGTGATCATCCCAGTCTGGCGGACCTCGGCTACATGGGGGTGGTCTTCCAACTCGGCGCACAGCTCCCGGATCAGGCGGGCCTTTTCCTGGTTGCGTTCCAGCACCGGCTCGCGCTCGAAGAGTTCCAAAGTGGCCAGGGCGGCACGGCAGGCCAGGGCATTGCCAGTGTAGGAATGGGAGTGGAGGAAGGCGGTGAGGCGTTCGTAGTCGTCGTAGAAGGCCTGATAGATCGCGTCGGTGGTGAGGACCGCGGAGAGGGGGAGGTAGCCGCCGGTGAGGCCCTTGGAGAGACAGAGGAAGTCGGGGCTGATGCCGGCCTGTTCGCAGGCGAACAGGGTGCCGGTGCGCCCGAAGCCGACGGCGATCTCGTCGGCGATGAGGTGGACGCCGAAACGGTCGCAGGCCTGGCGCAGCCATTTCAGATAGACCGGCGGGTACATGCGCATGTAGCCGGCGCATTGCACCAGGGGTTCGATGATCACCGCGCAGGTCTCGTGGGCGTGGCGCTCCAGCAGCAGTTCCAGGTCCCGGAAGGCCTGGCGGGCGTGGTCTTCGCAGGATTGGCCGGGCTCGCGCAGGTAGCAGTCGGGAGAGGGGGCGGTGATCGGTTGCAGCAGCAGGGGTTGGTAAGTCTCTTTGTAGAGGGCCACGTCGCCCACCGCCAGCGCGCCCAGGGTCTCGCCGTGGTAGCTGTTGGAGAGGTTGATGAAGCGGGTGCGCTGGGGCTGGCCGCAGTTTCGCCAGTAATGAAAGCTCATCTTGAGAGCCACTTCCACCGCCGATGAGCCGTTGTCGGCATAGAACACCCGTTCCAGGCCGGGGGGGGTAAGCCGGACCAAGTGTTCGGCCAGCTCGACGGCCGGGGCATGGCTGAAACCGGCCAGGATCACATGCTCCAGGGTCTCCATCTGGTCGCGCAGGGCGGCGTTGATGTGGGGGTTGGCGTGGCCGAACAGGTTGACCCACCAGGAGCTGATGGCGTCCAGGTAGCGTTTGCCCTCGAAGTCCTCCAGCCACACCCCCTGGCCGCGACGGATGGGGATCAGTGGCAGAGTCTCGTGATCTTTCATCTGTGTGCACGGGTGCCACAAGTGGGCCAGGTCCCGCTGCAACCATACCCTGTTGTTCATGAGGCTTTGTCCGATATAAAGGGGGTAGGAATGGTTTCTCGACGGGGATCTTTTTCTTGAAAAACAATGGCTTGGTGATGTTTTCTCATCTGTGGTCTCGCCTTGTCGAGGCGCCGTTCAGTTGTGATATAGTTTCCAACTGGAAAACGATAAATAATTCTGATGCGAGGCGCCAAATGGGAGCCGGCCTGACTCACTCCATGTCTCCCCGTGGTCGCGCGGCGTTGGTGGCCGTGATTGCCCTGTCGCTGGTCCTTTCGGCCTGTGGCCGTGGCCGTCCGCCGTTGGAGACCACGCCCCCGGGGCTCCATGCCCCCACGCTGACGATTCTCGAAGACCGCAGTGACGGGGCGAATACCCAGCTGGATCTGGAGGTGGTGCTGCAGCCGGCACGCCAGAGCGAGGTGCGCGTCGATTACCGTATCGAGGACGGCAGTGCCGTGGGCGGAGCGGATTATACCGTGGCCCAGCCCAGCGGTACGCTGGTTTTCGCGCCGGGCGAGACGCGCAAGGCCATTCGGGTGGTGATCATCGACGATGCGCTCTATGAACGCAATGCCGAGGAATTCCGTCTGGTGCTCTCCAATGCCCAGGGGGCGGATCTTGCCGAAGCGGTGGGGGTGATCACCATCGAGGACTTCGATCGGCCGCCCTTTGCCGGCATCTCCGCCGGAGTGACGGCGGTGGAGGAGGTGGCCGCGGGCGGCAATGCCAGTACGGTCATCTTCACCGTGGCGTTGGACATCCCCAGTGGGGCGCCGGCGGTGGTGGAGGTGAATACCAATGGTGACTCCCAGGCCACGCCTTATGTGGATTATCTCCTCGAGGACGCGGATGGGAATCCCCAGCGCCTGCCGTTGCGCTTCACCTTTGCTCCGGGTGAGACGGAGAAGCGTTTCCTGGCCCGTATCGTCGACGACGGTCAGGCGGAGAACGATGAGAAGCTGGTGCTCGGCGTGGTGCGGCAGATGGAAGGGGCGGTGTTCGCGCCCAGCCGGGAGTTGGCCCAGGTGACCATCCGCGACGACGACCGCCCCGACTATGCTCAGGTGAGCACGGCGCCGCGGCGGCGGTTGAACGACACCGGGGTGGTCCGTTTCGCCTACAACATCGGTTGGGACGACGGTAGGAATGGCGGTACGGCCAACGATGGGGTGGTGGACCGTTATGTGGACGATCACACCTGGAAGGAGCCCTATGAAACCGCTCCCGTTGCCGACGCACCCTCCATTCTCGAGTTGTATTTCTATGACGGCCAGGATGCCTTGTTCGGTGCCGATGCCGAGGCCCGGGCGGCCACGGGGGACGTGAACGCCACCGGGTTCCGCTTCACCAAGCTGGATGCCAATGGGGTTCCTCTGGCCGATCAGAGTGCCGATTACGCCACCACCCCGTGGCACTGTGTCCGTGACGAGACCACGGGGCTGGTGTGGGAGGTGAAGGTGCCGCAGGGTACGGAGCCGGCCGTGCATGGCGAATCCACTCCGTTCTATTGGTACGACGTCGATGCCCAGGCCAATGGCGGTGAGGCGGGGCGGCCCGGGTTGCCGGATTGCAGCCAGGGGACCTGTAACGCCGGGCGGCTGGTGGCCATCGCCAATGCCGAGCGTTGGTGCGGCCGTGGGGGGTGGCGGTTGCCCACCCTGGAGGAGCTGCGATCCATCGCCGATTACGGCAACGATTACAATCGCCGTGACGAGGTGGAGCGCTCGACGGGGTATCTCCCCGCGCCATTGAATGAAGCGTTCTTCCCCAACGCCAACCCCACTTATCCTTATTGGTCCACCACGCCGCTCAGCGCCGATCCGGCCCAGGTCTGGGGGATGCGATTCAGGGGCATTCCCGAGGACGTGCCGCTCAGTAAGTCGCAGACTGCATTGGTGCGGCTGGTGAGCGATGGGCCTTGAGGGGGGTGATGACGATGCGCATGAACAAATATCTGTGGGCGCTGTGCGCCGTTTTGGCCCTCCCGGTGCAGGCGGCGGTGCCGGCGAACTGTGACGGCGAGGGCACGGACACCATCCGCGCCACCACCCCCACGGCGCGGTTCCATCTGCCCCAGGGGTATGACGTGGTGGTGGACAAGGAGACCGGTCTGCTGTGGGCTCGTTGCCCGCTGGGGTTCCGCCTCGAACGCGGGGCCTGTGAGGTGGTGAGCGGTGAGCAGCGGCTCTTCAGCTGGCGCGGGGCCCTGGAGGCGGTGGCTGTGTTTCGCGCCAACGATCCCTTGGGCAGCGGCTATACCGATGGCTGGCACCTGCCCAACGTCAAGGAGCTGGCCTCCATCATCGAGCGCCAATGTCGTGATCCGGCGCTGAACGGGGCCGTGTTCCCGACTCACCCTTCAGGCTATTACTGGACCTCGACGCCGGTGGCACAGATCAGCGCCGGAGCCGCCGACGATGTCTGGGAGGAACGGGTGTGGGCGGTGGGAACGACCAATGGTGGGGTCACGCCCATTCCCAAGGGGGATCCCACCGACCCTACCACCCAGCGGGCCTATGTGTTGCCGGTGCGTGAGCTGACGGACAGCGAGTTCCAGGACTGGCTGAGTCGCTGAGCGAGGTGGGGGCGCCCCGTTGCCCCTTGTGTGAGTGGGAGGATGCCGCCATCCATTATCTGGATGGGCGGCGGCCCTATCTGCGTTGCCCGCGCTGTGATTTGATCTTCGTGCCTGCCGAGGCGCATCTTTCGCCCGAGGAAGAGCGGGCGGAGTACGATCTGCATCAGAACGATCCCGCCGATCCCGGTTACCGCCGTTTTCTCGCCCGTTTGCTGGTGCCGCTGCGGGTGGTGCGTCCACCGCCGGCGCGGGTGTTGGATTTCGGCTGCGGCCCGGGGCCGGCCTTGGCGTCGTTGTTGACCGAGGCGGGTTATGCGGTGGAGTGTTTCGATCCGTTCTATGCCCCGGATGAGACGGTGTTCCAGCGACGTTATCAGGTGATCACCGCCACGGAGGTGGTGGAGCATCTGGCGGCTCCGGGGCAGGAGCTGCGGCGTTTGTGGGCCTTGCTGGAGCCGGGCGGGGTGCTGGCGATCATGACCCAGCGGGCTACCGAGGCTTGGCGTTTCCCCTCTTGGCATTATGTGCGTGATCCCACCCATGTGGCCTTTTTTTCGGCGGCGAGTTTCCGCTGGTTGGCGGATCATCTGGGGGCGCGCTTGTCGTTGCCTCTGGCCGATGTGGCCTTGTTGCAGCGGCAATGAAGGGGCCGGTGATCGTCACCGTGGGGCACAGTGACCGCACCCTGGCGGCCCTGCTGGCGCTGTTGGCCGACGGTGCGGTGCAAGGGGTGGCGGATGTGCGCCGGCGGCCGTTTTCCCGTCGTCATCCCCATTTCGATGCCCCGCGCCTGGAAAGGGTGCTGGGG
>JALSHN010000310.1 GCA_026982215.1 Gammaproteobacteria bacterium | reverse complement strand
TCGGCCTTAACCACGATGGGGGCGCCGCGCCGGCGCAGGTAGGCCAGGGCGGGCTCGACTTCGGTGAAGACCTGGTAGTCGGCGGTGGGGATGGCATGGCGGGCCATGAAGTCCTTGGCGAAGGCCTTGGAACCCTCCAGGCGGGCGCAGGCGCGGCTGGGGCCGAAGCAGGGGAGGCCCGCCTCACGGAAGGCGTCCACTACCCCCGCCACCAAGGGGGCCTCGGGGCCGACGATGGTGAGGTCCACGGCCTCTTGCCGGGCCAGTTCCACCAGGGCGGGGAGGTCGTCGGCAGCGACGGGGCGGTTTTCGATCTTGGGCTCCAGGGCGGTGCCGGCGTTGCCGGGGGCCACCAGGACCCGTTCCACTCGGGGGGATCGGGCGGCGCGCCAGGCCAGGGCATGTTCTCGCCCGCCGCCACCGATGATGAGTACTTTCATGTGACTGTCTCCGGGGATCAGTGACGGAAGTGTCGGATGCCGGTGAAGACCATGGCCATGCCGTGTTCGTCGGCGGCGGCGATGACTTCGTCGTCGCGCATCGAGCCGCCGGGCTGGATGACGGCGGTGATGCCGGCTTCGGCGGCGGCGTCGATGCCGTCGCGGAAGGGGAAGAAGGCGTCGGAGGCCATCACCGAACCGGCCACTTGGAGCCCTTCGGCGGCGGCCTTTTCGGCGGCGAGGCGGGCCGACCACACCCGGCTCATCTGCCCGGCGCCGATGCCGATGGTCTGCCCCTCCCGGGCGTAGACGATGGCGTTGGACTTGACGAATTTGGCCACCCGCCAAGCGAACAGCAGGTCGGCCAGTTCCTGAGGGTTGGGGGGGCGGCGGGTGACGGTGCGAAGGGAGCCTTCGTCCACGCGGGCGATGTCGCGGTCCTGGATCAGCAGCCCGCCGGTGACCCGTTTGTAGTCCCAGCCAGGCTGGGGTTCGCCGCTCCAGTGGCCACAGGCGAGGACGCGGACGTTGGGTTTGGCGGTCAGGATGGCCTGGGCGTCTTCGTCCACCTCGGGGGCGATGATCACCTCCACGAACTGGCGCTCGATGATGGCCTGGGCCACCGGGCCTTCCAGCGGGCGGTTGAAGGCGATGATGCCGCCGAAGGCGGAGGTGGGGTCGGTGGCATAGGCGCGCTCGTAGGCCGCCAAGGGCGATTCGGCCACCGCCACCCCGCAGGGGTTGGCGTGTTTGACGATCACGCAGGCCGGTTCGCCGAATTGCTTGACGCATTCCAGGGCGGCGTCGCTGTCGTTGATGTTGTTGAACGACAGGGCCTTGCCCTGGATCTGCTCGGCGCCGGCCACCGAGGGTTCGTCCAGCTCGGGTTCCCGATAGAAGGCCGCTCGTTGATGGGGATTTTCGCCGTAGCGGAGATCTTGGACCTTGATCCACCGGCTGTGGTGCACCGGTGGGAAGGGGCTCTCCGGCTCCAGGCGGCCACCGAGGTATTCGGCGATGGCGGCGTCGTAGGCGGCGGTGTGCTGGAAGGCCTTCACTGCCAGACGGAAACGGGCGTTGTCGTCGAGTCCGCCCGCACTCTGGATGGCGGTGATGAGTTCGGGGTAGTCATCGGGATCCACCACCACGGCCACGGCGGCATGGTTCTTGGCCGCCGCCCGCACCATGGTGGGGCCGCCGATGTCGATGTTTTCGATGGCCTCCTCCAGGGTGCAGTCGGGGCGGGCGATGGTGGCCTGGAAGGGGTAGAGGTTGACCACCACCAGGTCGATGGGGGGGATGCCGTGCTCGGCCATCACCGCCTCGTCCTGGCCCCGGCGGCCGAGGATGCCGCCGTGGACCTTGGGATGGAGGGTCTTCACCCGGCCGTCCATCATCTCGGGGAAGCCGGTGT
>JALSHN010000309.1 GCA_026982215.1 Gammaproteobacteria bacterium | reverse complement strand
CCAGGCCGGTGAGCTGGTGGGTTATTTCGATGCCGTGGTCACCGAGCAGTGTGATGCCTTCGATGAGTGCGATCTCTATCTGCCGTTCATCGAGGCGGGCAAGCCGGTGTGGGATCTGGAGTACCGTCAGGACCGCGACTACGACGATCCCGCGGTGTTCCAGGCCATGTGCCGCTCTACCCAGGAGCTGGGGGTGCAAGCGGCCTATTATCCGATGGCCCTGGATGGCAGTTTTCGCTATCCCTGCGACCCGGTGGATGCCCTGGAGAACGGTTTCACCGTGGGGTTGGGTGATCGGAGCTCGATGCCCTTGCAACGGGTCGGAGGCGGTGAACCGGTATGGCTGCGGTTGCGTGACCTGATCCTCGAGGACGGGGTGAGTGCCTCCGACGAGGCCCAGGCCGTCGCCAATCTGGATGCGGCCGCCTTGGACGAGTTGGATGCCCGTCTCGACGGGGTGGATTGGTTGTCCCTGTGGGTGGTGCCCGGCTGGGCCGAAAGCTGGTACGACCCTGAGGGACTGGCCGATCTCCTGCGCTCCGGGGTGGGGGTGGTACTCAATTACTGGTATTTCGGTGATCGTCTGCTGGAGGAGTGGCCCGATGCCCAGGCCCGGGCGGCCTATCTCGATGATGCCGCCCGTCTGGGACGTTTCCTGGCCACCTTGCCGGCGCCGGTGGTGGTCAACCTGGAGCCCGAATTCAACAAGCCGTTGGTCCTGGATCATGCCGAGGAGTTCGTGGACCTGATGGAGGGAGCCATGGATGCCATCCTCACCCATGCCCCTGAGACCCGGCTCATGATCACCCTCACCGATACCGGTGATCGGGACGCAGCGGCCACCTGGGCGAAGTGCGGCTATGACCGCTGTTCGCTGGGGGATCGCTACGCGTGGTCCCGTTTCGATACCGTACTCGAGCCCTTGATGGACCGACTGGACTACCTGGGCTTTCAGGAGATGGTGGCTCAGTTCTCCCGGGACCCGGCCGATCCCGGCGGTTGGGATACTCCTCGGCCGCGGGCCTTCCCCGACACCGAGACCGGGATCGACGATCTCCCCGAGCGCATCCTCAATTTCACCCGTTTCCTCCATGAGCGTTGGGGCAAGCCGGTGATCATTCCCTATCTGGCCATCGCCACTGCCGTGTGGAGTGATGCCGACGGTGATGGCGAGATCGATCCCACCGAGGTGGATCCCTCTGGCTGGGAGCCCCAGGCGGAGACGGCCTGGAAGGCGATCATCGCCCGCCGGGACGAGCTGGCCGCCGCCGGCTTACGGGGGATCGCCCCCATGCTGTTGTTGGACGACCCGGCCCACGACCAGGACGGTTATCAATTCTTCCTCGACAATGAATATCACTTGGGGGTCGTCGCCAGTGGTGCCGAGGCGGGGGTGGATGCCTATCCCGACGGCGCCCTGCGTCCCAAGGGCGGGATCCTGGCGGCCTTGTTTCCCTAGGCCAGCAACACGGCGACGATGCCGGTGAGGAAGATGCCGTCGAAGGTGCCGGCACCGCCGATGGAGGCCAGGGGCGCCCCCAGATGGCGCACTGCCTTGAGGTGCAGCAGATCGGCGCCGATGAGCACGCCCAGAGTGCCGCCCACGTAGGCCAGCGGCGCGCTGTGGTCGCTGTCGATGAGCAGGGCGGTCACCGCGGCGGTGAGGGGAGGCAGCAGCAGCGGCATGGCGATGCCCAACCCGGGGATGGGGCGGGCAAAGCGATATGAAACCGCGGCCACCACGGTGATCGCCGCCAGCGATTCCAGCAGCCCCGCCTGGCCGCGGGCGATCAGGGAGAGGGAGAAGGCCAGGGGGATGAGACAGCCACCCACGTTCACCGCCACGATGGTGTGGCCCGG
>JALSHN010000308.1 GCA_026982215.1 Gammaproteobacteria bacterium | reverse complement strand
GACCCATAGCCCCGCCATTGCCTCCATCGAGGTGAAACGCCGTGGCGACGTGCGGCGTGCCAAGCTCTACTACCTCCGTGAGCGTCGGGGCAAGGCTGCGCGCATCAAAGAGAAACTCTGACCGCGGCCGGCGATGACCGCCGCGCCAGCGAGGCGGGCCCGCTCCCATCCTGGGAGGCGGGCCTTCGTCGTGGACGAGATGCGGCAAAGCCACCATGCCCTTGTGAGACTGGGGGTGGTGATGGTTGCTTGCTGGAGTGGTGATGGTCGGCTGTGGTCATTGTCTTTCCAGCCTGGGGATGGGGACGTTCCCGACGGTCCTTCCCTTGCATGGGCCGACACGCTGAGCCGCTGGCTGGAGGAATACCAGAGCGATCCGGCGCGACCGGCGCCGCGGCTGGCACTGGCTTTCCGTGGCACCCCCTTTCAGAGGCGGGTGTGGGCCGCGTTGCGGGCCATCCCGGTGGGAGGGGTGCGCCGCTATGGTGAGCTGGCCGAGCGCCTGGGCAGTTCACCACGGGCAGTGGCCGCCGCCTGCCGGGCCAATCCCTGGGTGTTGTACGTCCCTTGCCATCGGGTGGTGGCCAAACACGATGCCGGGGGATTCATGGGGGCCCGTCATGGTTGGGCACTGGCCCTCAAGCGTCGTCTACTGGAACACGAGGCCAGATCATGAGTGCGGTGTGGCAGGCCTGCCCCCATTATCGCGAGATGACCGAGGCGGATCTGGATCAGGTACTGCTCATCGAGCGTGCCGGACACCGTTATCCCTGGAGCGAGCAGATCTTTCGTGACTGCCTGCGGGTGGGCTACCTCTGCCGGCTGTGGGAGCTGGAAGAGCGTATCCGGGTCTACGGGATCATGTCGGTGGCGGTGGGGGAGGCCCATGTGTTCAATGTCTGTGTCCATCCCGATCATCGCCGCCAGGGCTGGGGGCGGCGGATGATGTTGGCCCTGCTCGACGATGCCCGCCGCCGCGGCGCCCATACCGCCTTCCTCGAGGTGCGACCCAGCAATCAGGCCGCCGTGCGGCTCTATCACGATCTGGGTTTCAACGAAGTGGGGGTGCGCCCCGATTACTACCCGGCCCCCCAGGGGCGTGAAGATGCCCTGGTGATGGCCCGGGTGTTGTGAACCCTGGGCGCCGTCGCCGGTCTCAGGCGTGCTAGAATCCCGGCCTTTTCCTGAATCACCCCGAAACTCCATGTCCCGAATCGCAGAAGAGGCGGCCCGCCGCCGTACGTTCGCCATCATCTCCCACCCCGACGCCGGCAAGACCACACTCACCGAGAAGCTGCTGTTGTTCGGAGGAGCCATCCAGCTCGCCGGCACGGTGAAGGGGCGCAAATCGGCGCGCCATGCCACCTCCGACTGGATGGAGCTGGAGAAGAGCCGCGGGATCTCGGTGACCTCCTCGGTGATGCAGTTCCCCCATGGCGGCTGCATCATGAACCTGCTCGATACCCCCGGTCACGAGGATTTCTCCGAGGACACCTACCGGACGCTGACCGCAGTGGACTCGGCGCTGATGGTCATCGACAGTGCCAAAGGGGTGGAGGAGCGCACCATCAAGTTGATGGAGGTGTGCCGGATGCGGGACACCCCCATCATCACCTTCATCAACAAACTGGACCGCGAGGGGCGCGATCCCATCGACCTGATGGACGAGGTGGAACAGGTGCTGGGCATCCGCTGCGCCCCCATCACTTGGCCCTTCGGCATGGGCAAGGGGTTCAAAGGGGTCTTCCATCTCCAGGACAACGCTATGCGCCTCTTTCGAGCCGGGGAGGATGGCCGGGAAGCCGAGCTCATCGAGGGGTTGGACAACCCCCGTCTGGACGAGCTGTTCGGGAGCGAGGCCCAGGCCTTCCGTGAGGAGGTGGAACTGGTGCGCGAGGCCAGCAATCCCTTCGATCTCGAGGCCTACCGGGCCGGCGAATTGACCCCGGTCTTCTTTGGCTCGGCGATCAACAACTTCGGCGTGAGCGAGTTGCTGGATGCCATCGCCGCCTATGCTCCCCCGCCGCTGCCTCGGGCGACCCGCAGCCGCGCCGTGGCCCCCGAGGAAGAAGCCCTCACCGGCTTCGTGTTCAAGATCCAGGCGAACATGGACCCGGCCCACCGCGACCGCATCGCCTTTCTGCGGGTCTGTTCCGGCCACTACCGCAAGGGCATGAAATTACGCCATGTGCGTCTTGGCCGGGAGGTGACCATCGCCAACGCCCTGACCTTCATGGCCCGCGACCGGGAACATGTGGAAGAGGCCTGGCCGGGGGACATCATCGGCCTGCACAATCACGGCACCATCCAGATTGGTGATGCCTTTACCGAGGGGGAGGATCTCAAGTTCACCGGCATCCCCCATTTCGCCCCCGAGTTGTTCCGCCGCGCCCGCTTGAAGGACCCACTGCGTTCCAAGCAGTTGCTCAAGGGCCTGGAACAGCTCTCCGAGGAGGGGGCCACCCAGCTCTTCAAACCCCTGGAGAGCAACGACCTCATCCTCGGTGCCGTGGGGGTATTGCAGTTCGAGGTGGTGGCCTACCGGCTCAAAGACGAATACGGCGTGGATTGTCAGTTCGAGCCGGTGAATATCCATACCGCCCACTGGGTGGAGAGCGACGATCCCAAGGCCCTGGAAGAGTTTCAACACAAGGCCCGGGCACACTTGGCCATCGACGGCGGTGGTCATCTGGCCTATCTGGCGCCCAGCCGGGTCAATCTGCAACTCACTCAGGAACGCTGGCCGCAGATTCGTTTCCTGGCCACCCGCGAGCATTGAGTCAGTCGGGCTAGAATGGGGGCATGGCGACCCTGTTCGACTCCCATTGCCATCTCGACGACCCTGCTTTCGATCCCGACCGGGATCAGATCCTGGCCGCCGCGCGGGCGGCAGGGGTGAGCGGTTTCCTCCTGCCCGGGGTGGGGCATTGGACCTGGGGGCGACAACTCCACTTGGCCGGGAAAGAGGCCGATTGTTTCTGTGCCTTGGGACTGCACCCCCTGTTTCTCGACCGCCACCGGTCTGAGGACCTGGAGAGACTGGCCGCTTTGCTCGATCATCCCAACGTGGTCGCCATCGGCGAGATCGGCTTGGATTACTATCCCCCCGAGGTGGATCGTCAGGCCCAGCAGGCCTTGTTCGAGGCCCAGGTGCGCCTGGCCAAAGCGGCTGATCTGCCTTTGGTGTTGCACGTGCGCCGGGCCCACGATCAGGTCACCGCCACCCTGCGGCGGCTGAGATTCCCCCACGGCGGCATTTGTCATGCTTGCAATGCCAGCCGGCAACAGGTGCAACGGTATCTCGACCTGGGGTTTCGTCTGGGATTCGGCGGCCCGCTCACCTATCCCCGCTCACACCGGATCCGCGCCCTGGTCCAGGCCTTGCCCGTGGAGGCGATCTGCCTGGAGACCGATGCCCCTGATCTCCCTCCCTTGAATCACCGGGGTGAGCGCAACTCTCCGGTCTATCTCCCTGAAGTCCTGAACGCCCTTGCCGAGCTGCGTGGCGAGCCGCCCGAGCGGCTGGCCGAGATCACCACCTGCAATGCCCGTCAAGCTCTGAAGCTCGATCTGTGATCCCGTCAGGGGTGTTCAACCATTCAGGCTAAAGTCCCCTGCGTTCGATCCGATAGTGCCGACGATTCGTCGTGCCGATAGGGAGGCGTGGATACGTCTGCAGGCCCCGGCCGCGGATGCTCTCGCCAAGGAGGGGCGGGGGAAACATGGGAGCGGGACTGCATCGTCTGGAAGACTTGATCGAATAGAGGTGATGACACATGACACCAGGAAAGACATGGCTCACGGCCAGCGCCCTGAGCGTGGTATTGATCCTCGGTGGTTGCTCCACAAACCAGGATGGAGCGGCCAGTGCTGGGGGAGGCGGAGGTGGCGGAGAAACCACCACCATCTCCGGCAAGGTCACTTTGTCAGGGGTGGTGGCCGGTAAACCGGCCCAGCGACTGCAAAAAATGAGCGCGGTGCCCAAGGGCAAGCCGGGCAGTGCCCGTTACAAGGCCAGTGCCCAGAAGGCCCAGGTGGTGCGCTACGATTTTCTGCCCAGCCGCGCGCCCACTCAGAGCCTGGCCAACGCCATCGTCTATCTCTATGACGCCGGCCATCCCGAGTGGCTCTATCCGGTGGCCCAGACCACCACCGACTCCGATGGCAACTACACCTTGAACAGCCTGGCCAATGCGGCGCAGAACGGCAACGCCTATCAGGACGGTGATCCCATCCCAGCCGGTCAATACACCCTGCTGGCCATCGGTGTGGATCCGGTGACCTTGAAGCCCTCCATCGCCCTGGAATCGGTGGTGCAGGAATTCTCCGGTGACGTCGCCGGCGAGGAATTGCAGGCCCAGGATTCCACCGCCGCGCCCCAGGTGGTCACCATGATGGGGGTGCGCAAGAACACCGACGGCACCCAGACCTGGGGGAGCGATGCCTTGGAGCTGGCCTCCAATGTGGCCATCCAGGTCACCTTCTCCATGGCCATGAACCGTCAGAGTGTCCAGGACGGCATCAGCATCCAGCCGCCGGTGGAGGGCAGTTGGGCGGTCTCCGCCGACTGGTTGTCGGCCACCTTCTATCCCGCCGACGGCGTGAGTCTCACCCCGGGACAGACCTACACCGTCACCATCAACGGTGCCGACACCAGCGATACGCCGGTGCGCAACGTCTATGGCAACGCCCTGGAGAAGACGGCCACGGGGACCTTCACCATTTCCAACGCCGGGGAAGACACCCAGCCGCCCACGGTGGTGATGGCCTCGCCGGCAACCACCGCGGATGTCGATATCACCACCCCCATTCGGGTCAAGGCCGACGAGCTATTGGACATCAATAGTCTGCTGCTCCAGGCCCAGCCCAGTCTGGGGGCCCGTCCCGGGGTGATCTACATCGGCGAGGACAACGGTGAATTCATCTATGAATTCATCCTCGGTGAACCCCTGAAACTGGGTCAGAGCTACGACCTCCAGATCACCGGAGGCACCGACCTGGCGGGCAACCCCATGGCCCCCATCAACTTCAGTTTCACCACCGCCGCCACTTCCGAGGGGATCGACGCCGACAGCGCATCGGCCTCCGATCAGGCGGATGTGAAAGACGTCTTCGGCCGCTGGGTCCGCGCCCTCAACGACCGCAACCTGGCGCAAGTGACCTCACTGATGGCCGGTGACTTCTTCATGGAATACGACATCGCCGCCCAAGGCGGTTTCGATCCGTTCGACATCAACCGTGACGGGGTGCGCGACCTGGGCGAGTTCAGCGACATGCTGAGCCAGGTCTTCCCGATGTGGGATTACTGCGGCACCACCGTCACCGGCGAGATCATCGGCAGCATCAACGTGGTGGCCGGCGAGAGCGCGGACTTCGAGTTCCGTCTGAACGGTGATTCCACCAACACCTCGCAGAACTGCAAGCAGGTGACGCCGCAGGATTCGCTGTTCGTCACCCTGCAGAAGTTCAACGAGAGCTGGGTGATCGTGCGGGCCTCGGAGGGGATCGACACCCGCGGGCAGACGGTACAGAGCGCCGCCTATCTCACCCTGATCGCGCCGGAAGACGGCTATGTGATGCCCGAACCCACCGATCCCACTGTCGAGCCTACGTTCAACTTCCAATGGCAGGCGGTGGACGGCGCCTCGGCCTATGTGATGATCTTCTTCGATGCGCGTTATCCCGATGCCGGGATGGCCTTCGCATTGCCGCCGAGCTACACCGATCTGGACATCCCGCCGGCACCGGAGTTGTTCCAGGGGAACAATCCCATCGCGGTGGAGGTGAGTGCCGACTTCGGCTTCAAGCGTGACTTCCTGCCACTGCCCGGTGCCGAGATCAACTGGCAGGTGGCGGCCTTGGGAAGCAATACTGTCGCCGACATCAATGCCGGTCGCAACACCGAGCTGGTGCGCGATGTCATCGCCATCTCCGAGCTGCGCAGCCTGAAACTGGCCGGAGAATACCTGGAGATGACGGTGGAGGTCAGTGCCGATGTGGATGGCGACGGCATCACGGATCCGCTGGTGTTCGACGAAATGATGGGCGGCTATGATGCCGGCGCGGCCGACAGCGCCACATTGACGATCACCATCCCCACCGATTCGACCCAGGGGATGGTGCGCATCAGCGGTGCCACCCTGCAGGAGATCCCGCTGGACTTCATCCCTTCCATGGACGCCGATGGTCGGCCCGTGGGCACGGTGGAGATCTCGGTCCCGCTCAATCAGGGCTGGAACTGGGTCGAGGTCCTGGATCGCTTCGCCCCTGGTGATTCGGAAGTGGAGCGCCAGGCCTTGCGCCGCAGCTTCATCATTCAGACCACCGGCGGCACGCCCCCGGTGCTGGCGATCACTGCCGTGGCGGATCAGGCCGGCAATGTTCTGAGCGATGACGGTTGGGGCTACTACCAGGCCCCGGGTGCCACCGGTGTCACCATCCAAGGTGCGATCGATCCGGCCGAGATCGGCGGTACCTTCTACTTCAATCTGTGGAACGACCGCCTTGGCGCCGGGGTGAGTCAACCGATCACCATCAACGCTGATGGCACATTCACCGTCACCGTGGATATCTACCAAGGTGACAACTGGATCGACATCTCCGGCCCCGGTGTGGTGGACAGCAGCGGCTTCCAGCCTTGGCATGTCGCCAGTTTCGGTGTCTATACCGACACCGGTGCCGCTTACACGCCGCCCATCGACATCACCCTGGTGGAGGGCAACGACGCCAATGATGGTCTGGTGGTGAAGAACGAGACCTGGCCCAACGGCGCCAACTACGACGCCTCCGCGGTGGCCTCCAATCTGCTGGTCATCGAGGGCGTGTTCAACAACCTCGCCTCTGAGGCCACTCCCCGTTACGATGTCGGTTCCGACGGCGGTTGGGAAGGCGGTGACCTGTACGTGGCCGTCGATGGTACCTTCCGTCTGGTGGTGGAGCTGTACAACGGCTGGAACTACATCAACCTCAGCGACGGCCAGAACGCCTGGTACAGCCTCAATGTCTACACCAAGGCCGGCAAGGCTGTGGTGCGGCCGCAGATCCTCTCCGTGGGGGGGCAGTCCTACGCCGGTGGCGACGTCACCACCGACCAGTGCTCGGTGGAGATCACCGGCACTGCCGAGGAAGGCGCTGTCTATGTCTATTGGAACGGTAACGATGGTCAGGGGAACTTCTATTGGGAGGACCTCAGCACCACCGCCACCGACAGTGATGGCGATGGCCTGGGCGAGTTCACCGTGACCGTGCCGCTGGTCTCCGGTGGTGACAACTTCGTCGACATCAACGATGCCCAATACCGCTGGACCGGCCTGCGCATCACCACCACGGGGAGCTGTGGCTACACCCCGCCCACCCTGACCTTCGGTGGCGTGAAGGACACCAGCGGCAATGCCTTGACCGAGGACCCCAACTTCCCGGGTCAATACGACGCCGGCAGCGCTAACCAAGTGGTGGTCCATGGTACCCACAGCGATCCCGGCCGTACCGTTCGTGCCCGTCAATGGGTCTGCGGCGGGGAGGAGGTGGTGGAGACCTCGGTGGCCGCGGATGGTAGCTGGAGCCTCACCGTCGAGCTCTATGACCAATACAGCAACATCGAGATCACCGACGGGGTGAACTTCCAGTCGTTCTCCGTGACCACCACCAGTCCCTCGCCGGTGACCCCGGTGATGGCGGTGACCGGCATCACCACCGACAGCGGCGCCGTTGTCGGCGCGCCCGATAATCAGGGTTGCGACTATGCCGACTACTGGAGCGACGCCAACCTGGCCAATGCCTCCTCGGTGACCATCGAAGGCACCAGCGCCAATGGCGCGGGCACCGGTACCTTCCAGGGCAACGGCGCCAACGGCACCTTCACCATCGACAGCACAGGGGCCTTCACCCTCACGGTGAACCTCTACGATGGCCCCAACTTCATCTCGCTGTGCGACGCCGCCTGGAGCTGTTACCACCTCACCTTACAGACCAGCAACGGCATCAGCCCGCCGGCCTATGTGAGCGTCACCAGCCCGGCACCCGGCGCCTCGGTCTCGGGGGATGTGGTGGTGAGTGGTACCATCGACCTCGCCCCCAGCAATGGGGTGGCCTGGAGTCCGGACGTGGTGTTCGCCAACGTCGACTGGTGTGATGCCACCGGTGTCTGTCAGTGGCTGGCGTTCAGCACTGATCCCAATGCACCGGGAGACGTGCTGCCGCTGAGCTACGACGCCACTACGGGTGAGTTCAGCTTCACCATCCCCAACGTTCCCGCCGGTGATCCGGTGAACGTCAACGTGGTGGCCGATGACACTTCCGACCCCAACAACTTCGTCAGCCATGGCGTCTTCCTCACCCTCAACGACGCCAACGCCACCGAGGCCTGGTACTTCAAGCCCAAGGCGGCGGGGCAGTCCTTGAAGGGGCGGGTGGAGGCGCTGCAAAGGCTCCAGGCCTTGCGTGCCAAGACCCGCTAGAGCGGAAGAGTTGGGGGCAAGGATGCCCCCACCTTATCGAGACAAGGGGCGACCAGGAGGCCGCCCTTTTTTCATTGCTCAAACGAGGCTGAAAAGTGTTCCCGATCCCGTTGTTGCCACCATCGGTGTGCCTGCTCCAGCGCCCCCGAGTGATCGAGCGTATCATCGAGGGCACAGAGGGCGACGGCGGCGGTGGACAACACCGCGGCCTCTCCGTAAGGGTCCTCAGCTTCTCCCCGCCAAAGATCCCGCAACACCCGGATCTGCCACTGGGCCGGTCGGGGCAGGCGGCGGGTGAGCAGCGGCGGCCACGTGATCTCCTCCAATCCCTGTCGGTGGGCAAACAGGGTGGTCTCGCTGTCCGGGCGGATCTCACCCTCACCCCCCTCGCCGCGGAAGACGATCAGCCGATCCCCCAACAGGGCCGCGGCCTGCTGATGGATGGCGGCGAAGCCGGGGTGGAAGATCCCCTGCAGGCTGGGGAGCCGCAAGGGGTTCAGCATCCGGGCGATGGTATTGACCGGTGAGCGCAGCCCCAGTAAGGGCCGCAAGGTGAACAGGCGGTCCAGGGCGGGATCGAGCGCCGCCAGATCCAGATAGCACAACCCCTGCTCGTGCAGCGCACTCACCGCCCCCTCCAAGGTCTCGGCGACGGGGAGCCCCAAGGCGCGATAGACCGCCTGGGTGTAGACCCGCTCCGGGTCCCCACCATCCCGCCCATGACAGAGGACGGCATGGCCGTTGGCTGCCAACAGGCACTGGGCGAGGACAAACCACGGGGCGCGGCGGCGTTTGCCGGCATAACTGGGCCAGTCTATGGCACCTGTGGGGGGAGGAGGAGAGGCAGATAACCGCTCCCGGGCGGCCTCGGTCATCCCCGCCACCTCCTCGGCAGTCTCCTCTTTCACCCGTAGCAACATCAAAAAGGCCCCCAACTGCTCCGCCCCCACCTCGCCGGCGAGGATCATCGCAAAGGCTTGCCGGGCCTCCTCCCGGTCCAGGTCGCGTCGGGCGCGTTTCCCCCGCCCCAGCGGGCGGATGAAGCGGGCGAAAGGGTGATCGTTCATCGGGGCCTCCCTTGGCTGGAAGAAACGAAATCGTGGGTGTCGGAAAACTTTTCTCTCAACTTCGCCGGTTATGTATTTTATTTTTATTGCAAACGATTGAAATCACATGGCTTTTATTTTCATTAACTGAACTTATGACGATCTGGTCATAAATTTTTTCTGTCGGTTGATTGAACAGTTGTTGGGGGTCCAATTTTTAGACACGATCCAGTTGTCATGACAACAACCTGAAATAAAAGTGTGTCCCCCGAAATGGTCTAGACCCTGCTACCCTCCCCCGTGATCAATTTGGAGATCGGGATCGCACGAAGGGAGGGGTGAGATTCGCGACACCGAAGGGAATCGGGAGGACGATTCATCACGAGACAACAACAAGATATAACAATAACGAAAAGGTGCATCACTCTTGAAGGGCAACAGGTTGTTGCCCTTTTTGTTTCTGGCCACACCATGCACTATGGAGGAGAGTTCGAATCGAGGCGAGGTGGTCTATGGCGGTGAAACACTTCATCGTCCACTGGGGGGCGGTGCTGTGGCTGTCGTGCAGTGCCGCCCTGTCTTGGGCCCAGGACGAGATCGATGCCTTGTGGCAGGAAGACACGGCGGCATCGCCGAGGCCGGCCGTTGAGGCCGTGCCGCCACCGCCGCCGATGGTCGCCGCCCTCGGCGAGGAGGGCGACGGCTATCGTATCGGCGTGCGTGACCTGTTGGAAATCGATGTCTTTCGGGTGCCGGAGCTGACCCGCAAGGTGCGGGTGGATGCTCGGGGCCGCATCGCCCTGCCACTGGTGGGATCGCTGCCTGCCGAAGGCAAGACCCCGGAGGAACTGGGTGCCGCCATCGCCGAGCGACTGGCGCAGCGCTATGTCAACGATCCCTACGTCACCGTATTCGTGGTCGAATACGAAAGCCAACGGGTGACGGTGGAGGGGGCGGTGAACCGTCCGGGGATCTTCCCCCTCAAGGGACGCACCTCCCTACTGCAGGTGATTGCTCAGGCCGAGGGCCTCACCGACCTGGCCGATGCCGATGGGGTGCAACTGTTTCGTACCCTGGCGGACGGTCGCAAGGTGTCCTACCTCTTCGACGTGGCGGCCATCCGCAAGGGCGAGGCCCCCGATCCCCTGGTGCAGGCCGATGACGTGATCGTGGTGCCGCGCTCGGGTCCCAAGAGCCTCCTCCGTTCAGTGACCAACACCCTGCGCGGCTTCATCTCCTTCGGAACCTATCGCCCATGAAGAACTGGCTCACCCCCCACGCCGCCAACGACCCCCCCCAGCCGCTGATTCCTCACAGTGGCTTGCCTGCTCCTCTGGCGGCCGAAGACGACGACGAGATCGACCTGCGCAGCTTATTCGCCGTTTTGCGCCGCCGGCGCTGGATCATCGGTCTGTGTTTTCTATTGGTGGTGGTGGTGAGTTTCGTCGGCGTCTATCTCACCACCCCCATCTACCGCGCCACTTTGATGCTGCAGATCGATCGCGAGCCGGTGAAGATCCTCGACTACCAAGGCGTGGATGGCAGCGAAATCAAGTCTGGTGATAAGGATTTCTACCAGACCCAATACGAGCTCCTGAAGAGCCGGGCCCTGGCCCATCGTGTGATCGACCAACTGGGCCTGGCCGAGCGCGGCCTGTTGGAACCGGAGAAAGATGGTCTCAAGGCCCTGTTCGGTTGGGGCAGAGGCCAGGCCGCCGCCGACGAACAGACCCGTCGCAAGATCCTGGTGGATCGTTTTCAGCAGGCCCTGGAGGTGGAGCCGTTGCGTAATACCCGGCTGGTACGGATCCACTTCGATCACCCCGACCCCAAAGTGGCCCTGGAGGTGGTCAATGCCGTGGCCGAGACCTTCATGGACATGAACATCGAACGGCGTTTCGAGGCCTCGGCCTATGCCAAGGAATTCATCCGTGAGCAGCTGGCCCAGGTCCAGGCCAAGCTGGAAGACTCCGAACGGCGGCTGGTGGCCTTCGCCCGCGAACACGAAATCGTCACCCTGGGTGATGAGGGAGGCAGCGTGGTCAACCAACGTCTCCGTGAGATCAACCTGGCCTTGAGCCGCGCCGAGCAGGCCCGTATCGAGGCCGAGAGCCGCTATCAACAGCTGGTGGGGCAGGGGGTGGTCATCGGCGCCCCCCAGGTGCTGGACAGCCCGGTGATCCAGGAATTGAAAAAGGCCAAGGCCCGGCTGGAGGCGGAATACAACGAAAAACGGCTGCTCTACAAACCGGCCTACCCGATGATGGTGGAGCTGCGCGGACGCATCCAGGAACTGGAGGCGCAGATCGCCGAGGAAGGGACCCGGATCCTCGCCGCGGTGCGCAGTGAATACCTGGCCGCCAAGGCCAAGGAGGACATGCTGCGCGAGCGTCTCGAGGCAGTGAAGCAAGAGGTGCTGGCCCTGCGTGACCGCAGTATCCAATACAACATTCTCCAACGCGAGGTGAAGACCAACCGCGAGCTCTACAACGGTCTGCTGCAGCGCCTCAAGGAAGTCGGTGTGGCCGGGGGCGTGGATACCAACAACATCGCCATCGTCGATCCTGCCGAACTGCCACTCGCCCCTTACAAACCCAAGGTGGCGTTGGTGGTCCTGCTGGGGGCGGTGTTGGGTTTGATGGGGGGCGTGTTGCTGGCCTTCGTGGTCGATTTCATGGACGACACCGTGCAACGTCCGGAAGACCTGGAGGAGCGCATGGGCCTGCCGTTGTTCGGTTTGATCCCCGCGGTGTCACCCCAGGAGGGCCAGGCGGATCCGGCGCTGCTCACCGTGGCCGATCCGGCCGGCGTGGTGGCCGAGGCCTACCGTTCCCTGCGCACCGCACTGATGTTCGCCACCCCCGAAGGAGCCCCCCGCTTGCTGCAACTCACCAGCGCCGGGCCGGGCGAAGGCAAGAGTACCTCGGCGGTGAACATCGCCGCTTCCTTTGCCCAGATGGGAAGCAAGGTGTTGCTCATCGACGCCGATCTGCGCAATCCCTCGCTGCATCACCTCATCGGCCTGCCCAACGCCGCCGGCCTGTCCAACGTGCTGGTGGGCGAAGTGGATGCCAAGGATGCCCTCCAGGCCACCACCTTGAACGGCTTGTTCGTGATGACCAGCGGCCCCATTCCCCCCAATCCGGCCGAGATCCTCGGCGGCTCGGGCATGGAGGCCCTGTTGGCGAAGGTGCGGGAACGCTTCGATCACGTCATCATCGATGGTCCACCAGTATTGGGGCTGGCCGATGCCCTGGTCCTGGCCCACCACGTCCAGGCCACCCTGGTGGTGGCCAGCGCCGGCGAGACTCGCCTGGGCCACCTGGAGGCAGTACTCAAACGCTTGCATCACGCCCATGCGCGCATCTTGGGTGGGGTTCTATGCAAGGTGCAGGAATCGCACGGCGCCTATAGTGG
>JALSHN010000307.1 GCA_026982215.1 Gammaproteobacteria bacterium | reverse complement strand
GATCAGCGTCCCGGCGCAGACGCCGCATTGGTTCGATATGGGGGCAGCCCCGGATTTCCAGTGCATCCGCCTGTTCACCACCCCGGAGGGCTGGGTGGCGGAATACACCGGAGACCCCATCGCCAAGCGCTTTCCCCGCTTGGAGGGCTTTGCCTGATGACCCGGGCGGTGGTGTTGGATATCGAGGGGACGACGACGGACTTATCCTTCGTGCATGAGGTGCTGTTCCCCTATTCTCGCGCGCGCCTGGCCGATTTCATCCGCCGTCACCGGGATGATCCGGAAGTGGTGGCGCAGATCGAGGCCGTCCGTGCAGAGACGGGCGCCACGGATTTGGATGGGGTCATCGAGACCTTGCTGCGTTGGATCGACGAGGATCGCAAGGCCACGCCCTTGAAGACCTTGCAGGGGATGATCTGGGCCGAGGGCTATGCCGATGGCTCGCTGCGCTCCCATGTGTATCCGGAGGTGCCGGAGACGTTACGCCGTTGGAAGGCGCAGGGCTTGGAGCTGTCTGTCTATTCTTCCGGCTCGGAACAGGCCCAGCGGTTGTTGTTCGCGCATACCGAGGCCGGTGATCTGACGCCGTTGTTTTCCGGCTTTTTCGATACCCGCATGGGACACAAGCGGGAGGTGGACAGTTATCGACGCATTCAGCAGGCCATCGGCCTGCCCGCGGAGGCGGTCCTGTTTTTGTCCGACGTGCCGGAGGAACTGGATGCCGCCCGGGAAGCGGGCTGGCGGACCGTTCAGGTGGTTCGGGACGAACGCACCCGGCTGGCAGAGGGGCATCGCCGGGTGAGCCGTTTGGATGAGGTGGTGTTTTGATGAAAATGTCGCATCTTTCCCCGTGACGTCTAAAGCTGCCACCAAACTCAACGATACCAGCAGAGCCTTTCAGGTATCCTTTCAATTGTTAAGGGGGGTTAGGCTCATGTGTCTGATTCGTGAATCCACTTTTGGACGCGGCAACAAAGCAACCAACTTCCATTGGCAGGCTAGAGAAAGGGGAGTGGAAATCGTCCACGATATCTGCCGCTATATCGTGCCTTGGGATGTTTTCCATACTGTACTCGATTACGCCCGTTCAATGGCTCAAAAACAAGGGGGGATATTGAAGGTGGGACCTTCCCAGGATAAACCACCCGCCGGGACCCTGGGATACTGGGTGAAACACGAAAAGCACTTCGTTCTGGATACCGGCTCTCTCACGCCACGCCACCTCTCTTTTCTTGGCCCCATTTACGCTCGAATGGGCTTTCTTTCACCCGAGCATGAAGGCAGGGCGATTCTTTGGAGAATGCACAGTTGAAAAAGCTTTTGACCAACGAGCGCGGCGCCTTCGGGCGCCGTTTTCGTTTTATTGCCGGGTTCGGGGGGCGGGGGCGACGGGCTCGGGGCTGAACAGGCGGGCGATGTCGATGGCGTCCAAGGTGTAGCGTTGGTTGCAGAATTCGCAGTCGACAGTGACTTGACCTTGTTCTTCGAGAATGCTGCGAACTTCGTCTTCGCCGAGGGCGAGCAACATGGTTTCCACCCGTTCCAGGGAACAGCTGCAGCGGAAGGCCACGGGTTCGCGATCGAACAGGCGCAGGGTCTCTTGATGGTAGAGGCGGTGGAGGATGCGCTGGGCGGGCAGGTCCCGCAATTCGTCGGGGGTGAGGGTGGCGGCGAGGGTGAGGATGCGGTTCCAGGCATCGGGGTCGTCGCCTTGGGGGCCGGGGATGCGTTGCAGCAGCATGCCGGCGGCGGTGTGCTCGTCGGCGCTGAGCCAGAGCTGGGTGTCCAGTTGTTCGGAACGTTGGAAGTACTCGCTCAGGCAGGCGGCGAGGCTGGGCCCTTGGAGGGCGACGATGCCTTGGTAGCGCTCGCTGCCGGCACCGGGGTC
>JALSHN010000306.1 GCA_026982215.1 Gammaproteobacteria bacterium | reverse complement strand
GGCTGCAAGCGAGCGGTCTCAGGAACGAGCACGGCGCGAAAGGTGCGGCAGGGGAGACTCACTCCATTCGGCGGGACGACCGAGGTGATACCCCTGTCCCAATTCGACCCCCATCTCCTTCAGCGCGGCGAGCACCTGTTCGCTCTCGACGAATTCCGCCACCGTGGTCATTCCCAGGCCCTGGGTGAGGTCACAAATGGCGCGGATGAAGCGGAGATCGAAGGGATCACGGTCCAGGTGACGCACGAAACTGCCGTCGATCTTTACCATGTCCACCGGCAGATGCTTGAGATACTGGAAGGAGGCATAACCGACGCCGAAGTCATCCAGCGCCACGCGGGCACCGATGTCATGCAGGGCGTCGATGAAACCTCGGGCCTGATCCAGATCGCCCAGGGCCGCCGTCTCGGTGATCTCGAATATCAATTTTCTCGGGTCGGCACCGTGGCGGTGAATGGCGCCGGTGACCAAGTCCAACATGCGGCGGGAACCGAAATGCCGCCCGGAGACATTCACCGCCAGGGTACACCCCCGCTCGGCCTGCAGGCGAATCGCCCGTTCCAGCACCCATAGATCCAGATCCTCGATGAGCCCGAAACGCTCGGCGGTATCAATGAAAGCGCTGGGGGAAATGAGACGCCCGTCCTCCCCCACCATGCGCAGCAGCAGCTCATGGTGGCTGGTGGTGCCGTCGGCCAGGCGCACCACCGGCTGGAAATGCAGCACGAAACGATCGTGTTCGATGGCCCGGCGGATGCGCTCTTCCCAGTGTACCTTGGCCTGTATCGGCTCGAGACCGGTGTCTTGCGGACTCACACGGTGCACCCGGCCACGGCCTTGCTCCTTGGCACGGTACATGGCGGCATCGGCCAGGGCTAGCAACGACTGCGGGCGCTCCCCCTGTTCGGGAAACAACACCAGGCCGATACTGGCGGAGACGGGGAAATGCCCCTGGGGGGCGTGGTAGGGATTGTCCTGGAGGGTCTGCAACAGGTTTTGGGCAACGCGTTCGGCATCATCGCGCGACACGTTCACCAGGATCACCCCGAATTCATCCCCCCCCAAACGGCCCACCACGTCCACTTCACGCAGACTGCCGGCGATGAGGCGGGCCACGCGGGTGAGGTATTCGTCACCACGGGCATGCCCCAGGGTGTCGTTGACGTATTTGAACTGGTCCAGGTCGATGAACATCAGGGCGTTCTGGTAACCGAAACGCTGGGCCAGGGCGACGTGGTGCCCCAGCTCCTCGTGGAAACGGCGACGGTTGATGAGGCCGGTGAGGGAGTCGTGGTCGGCCAGATAGGCAATGCGGTTCTCGGCCTGTTTCTGCTCGGTGATGTCCAACAAGACCCCACGGCACAGGCCATCGTCCTGGAGGGTGAACACCGCGCGCACCCAGACCTCGTGACCACGGTCGTGGAGCAGGCGGAAATCGAGGGAAAGGCTCCCCTGCCGCTGAAGGTGCTGTTTCAGTTCCTGCTCCACCCAGAGGCGATCGTCGGGATGGAGCCGCGTGGAGAGAAACCCTGGCTCCAACCAGGCCTCCCGCGGCAGCCCCAACAGGCGTTCGGCGGCCTGGCTGATGTAACTGAAGCGCTGGGCAGCAAGATCGCCCTCCACCATCACCGCCCCGACACCGTTGACCAGATCCGACAGGCGACGCGATTCACGCCGCAGGGCCACGTGCTCCCGGGACAGGGCCTCCTGGGTGTCTTCGAGGTGCCGGGCCAACTGGTTGAAGGCCGAGGCCACGTCGCCCAGCTCATCGCTGTGATCCTCGGGGATGCGATGGGACAGATCCCCCCGGCGCAGGGCCTCGGCCCCGGCCTCCAGCAGGCGCAGACGCCGGGCGAGGAGATAACCCAGCAACAAAGTCACCAGTACCGAAATGAGCAATTCG